>CAMWJQ010000167.1 GCA_947174615.1 uncultured Lachnospiraceae bacterium | reverse complement strand
GGATGGCAGGGATTACCGATGCGGGATTGAGGAAATCACAGATACAGAGGTGGTGTGTTCGCTTCGCTTTATCAAGGAGGACGGCGTGGAGCTGCCTTCCAGAGTGGTTCTGTTTCAAGGGCTGCCCAAGGGGGATAAGATGGAGTTTATTATTCAGAAAATGGTGGAGCTGGGGGTGTATGAGATCGTTCCCGTCGCTATGAAGCGCTGTGTGGTGAAGCTCGATGCAAAGAAGGCGGCAGCAAAAACAGCGCGGTGGCAGGGGATTGCAGAGGCAGCTGCCAAGCAGAGCCGCCGCGCCATTGTGCCAAAGGTGCACGAGGTCATAAGTTATCAGGAAGCTCTGGCGTGTGCAGAGCATATGGATATCAAACTGGTCCCCTATGAGATGGAGGAGACATTGGACAAAGCGTCCGGCATGGAGGGCACCAGACAGATCATTGACCATTTAAAACCGGGGCAGTCCGTCGCAGTGTTCATCGGTCCTGAGGGCGGTTTTGAGGAGTCTGAGATTCAGGCGGCAATGGATTACGGCATGAAGCCTGTCACGCTGGGCAGGCGGATACTGCGCACAGAGACAGCGGGGATGACCGTTATGGCTTGGATTATGTATCGGCTGGAGTGTTAGAATCTTACCATCAAGTTTTTATTGCGCAAGTATTGTGCTTCTGTTATGATGGAATATGTTGTATAGACGTGATTTTGAATCACAAAAAGAGCCAAAACCGCATATTTATATAAATATGAGTACTATTTTAGGTAATATACGTTTGAAGGTGTGAATATGATGGAAGTTTATCTTGACAATTCGGCGACGACCAAATGCCTGCCGGAAGTCGCTGCGCTCATGACAAGGATCATGTGCGAAGAGTACGGAAATCCCTCAAGTCTGCACAAAAAGGGTGTGGAGAGCGAGAAGTACGTGCGCTATGCCAAAGAAGTCATTGCAAAATGCATGAAAGTACAGGAAAAGGAAATACTTTTTACATCAGGGGGAACGGAGTCGGACAACATCGCGCTGATTGGCGGTGCATATGCAAATTACAGGGCGGGACGGCATATCATAACGACGCGCATTGAGCATCCCGCAGTGCTGCAGACATGTGCTTATCTCGAGGAGCAGGGCTTTGCCGTGACATATCTTCCCGTGGATGCAAAGGGGATTATCTCCCTCGCAGATCTTGAGCGTGCGATGACCAAAAATACGATTCTGGTATCGATCATGCATACCAATAATGAGGTTGGGGCTATGCAGCCAATTGAGCAGGCGGGTGAGCTGATCAAGCGCATCAATCCCAATACGCTGTTTCATGTGGATGCCGTTCAGGGATTCGGGAAGTGCAGGATTTATCCAAAGCGCATGAACATCGATCTGTTATCCGTCAGCGCGCACAAGATCCATGGACCTAAGGGGGTTGGATTTCTGTACATCAATGAGAAGGCAAAAGTGCAGCCGATCATTTTTGGGGGCGGACAGCAGAAAGGGATGCGCTCCGGTACAGAAAATGTTCCGGGCATCGCTGGCATGGCAAGGGCAATTGAGGAAATTTTTTCAGATTTCGATGAAAAGATAGAATACTTATACCATATAAAGGAGCGTTTTGTAAAAGGGGTGAGTGTACTTGAAGGCATTCGGCTCAACGGTCCTGTGGGGCGTGATGGTGCGCCGCATGTGGTGAGTGTCTCCATACAGGGCGTGCGCAGCGAAGTGATGCTGCATGCGCTGGAGGACAAAGGAATCTATGTGTCCGCAGGCAGTGCGTGCTCGTCAAATAAGCCGTCCGTATCGGCGACGCTGAAGGCAATCGGGGTGGAGAAACAGTATCTTGACGCGACATTGCGTTTTAGCTTCAGCCTATACACGACAGAGGCTGAGATTGACTACACCGTAAAGTGCCTGAGCGAGCTGCTTCCCGTACTCAGAAGATATACCCGAAAATAATAGAAGAAGAACTTTTTACAGGAGAACGGAGGACATTCTCCGCACAGAAATATCATGGAGGAAACTATGTACAAATCATTTTTAATAAAGTACGCAGAGATTGGCGTGAAGGGAAAGAATCGGTATCTGTTTGAGGATAAATTATGTGATCAGATCCGCTATGCACTGACGCGCTGTGAGGGTACGTTTGAAGTCACCAAGTCACAGGGAAGAATCTATGTCAACGCGCTCTCAGCGTTTGATTATGAGGAGACCGTGGAACAGCTGCAGACCGTGTTTGGCGTGACCGGCATCTGTCCTGTTGTCCATGTGGAGGATGAGGGATTTGAGAAGCTCTGCGCGGATGTGATTGATTATATCGATAAAGTGTATTCTGACAAGAAGTTTACCTTCAAAGTTGAGGCGCGCAGGGCACGAAAAAATTATCCGAAAAATTCCATGGAGATGAACTGTGGCATCGGGGAAGCGCTGTTGAATGCATATCCGGAACTGCGTGTTGATGTGCACAAGCCAGATGTGATGCTGCGCGTTGAAGTGCGCGAAAAGATCTATATTTACTCAACTGTTATACCAGGTCCCGGCGGGCTTCCCGTCGGGACGAACGGAAAGGGCATGCTGCTCTTATCAGGCGGCATCGACTCGCCAGTCGCGGGTTATATGATCGCAAAGCGCGGCGTGAAGATTGAGGCTGTCTATTTCAATGCGCCGCCGTATACAAGCGAGCGCGCGACGCAGAAGGTCATTGATCTTGCACGGATCGTCTCCAAATTCAGTGGACCAATACGCCTGCATATCATCAATTTCACGGATATCCAGCTTTATATCTACGATCAGTGTCCGCATGATGAACTGACAATAATTATGCGCCGCTATATGATGCGGATTGCGGAGGAGATTGCCAAAAAAAGCGGCTGTCTGGGATTGATCACGGGTGAGAGTATCGGGCAGGTGGCTTCACAGACCATGCAGTCTTTAATGGCGACGAATGATGTGTGCACCATGCCGGTTTACAGACCACTGATCGGCTTTGACAAACAGGAGATTGTGGAAGTTTCTGAGAGGATTGATACATACGAGACTTCGATCCAGCCCTATGAGGACTGTTGTACGATCTTTGTGGCAAAACATCCTGTGACCAAGCCCAATCTCAATGTGATACGGATTCATGAGAGAAACCTCGATGAAAGGATAGACGAGCTTGTAAAGACCGCGCTGGAGACGGATGAAGTGATAGAGATTGTGTATTGATTTGCGGCTGTCCGGGTGTATAAAACAAAAACCGAGTGCATGGAATGCACTCGGTAAATGTTCAAACTGGACAAGATACAGCTATGTATCGGCTTGAAACAATAGTAATTCTTATACTAAGTAAGGTTTCAATACTTCCATAACCTCGTCTGTGCCGCCCTCAGCATGGATATTTAAATCAATAGGCTTAGACAGGTCTAAGCTGAAGATACCCATGATAGACTTTGCATCAATAACGTATCTGCCTGAAACAAGGTCAAAATCATAATCGAACTTTGTAATATCGTTAACGAAAGACTTTACCTTATCAATAGAGTTTAAAGAAATCTGAACTGTTTTCATTCTGACTACCTCCTTTTATTATCCCTTCCTTTTTATAATAAAGGGAAACAGTGGAAAAGTCAACCACAGATAAAAAACAGTTGTCATGAAAATTGACGAAAATAAGATAAAAATATGTACAAATTGACACTACTGCTAAAATTAGTTTGAAATCTGGTAGATTATTTGTGTAATATGATTTGATAAAACAAAAGTCTTACGCCGTTATAGAAAGGAAAGTCGTAAAAATGAAAACAGTAGCATATCACAATTTAGGCTGTAAAGTAAATTCCTATGAGATGGACGCCATGCTGCAGTCACTGCGGCAGCACGGATACCAGCTTGTTTCATTTGAGGAACGGGCGGACATCTACATCGTCAACACCTGTACCGTCACCAATATTGCGGACAGAAAGAGCAGACAGATGCTTCATCGGGCAAAAAAGATCAATCCTGAAGGGATTGTTGTTGCAGTCGGCTGTTATGTTCAATCGGACACACAGGCGGTGGAGGCAGACAGTGCTGTAGACCTTCTGATTGGCAATAATAGAAAGAAGGACTTGGTTGAAATTCTTGAGAATTACATGAATGGCGTGGCGCAGGAGAGTGTGATTGACATCAATCATACCTCGGAGTACGAGGAGATGCAGATCACATCGACCGCAGAGCACACGCGGGCATATATCAAAATACAGGACGGTTGTAATCAGTTTTGTACATACTGTATGATACCATATGCCAGGGGGCGTGTCAGACGCCGTGCAAAGAAGTCAGTGCTTGAGGAAATCAGAGGTCTTGCAGCAGTCGGATACAAAGAATTTGTGCTGACGGGGATACATATCAGTTCTTATGGTATGGAAGAGTTGTATTCATTGGTGCAGGAAATGGATGCGATCAAGGGGGTGGAACGAATCCGCCTCGGTTCGCTCGAACCGCGTATTGTCACTGCGGACTTTGCAAAGGGGATGTCTGCGATAACCCATTTGTGTCCCCATTTTCATCTGTCGCTCCAAAGCGGCTGTGACACCGTGTTAGAGCGCATGAACCGCCATTACACAGCAGAGGAGTATCTGAGAGGGGTGTCGCTGCTGCGCAGGTTTTTTGACAATCCTGCAGTCACAACGGATGTGATTGTGGGATTTCCGGGAGAGACAGAACAAGAGTTTGATATTACCAGAAGGTTTGTGGAATCCGTTGGATTTTATGAGATGCATATATTTAAATATTCCAGGAGACGTGGAACCAAGGCGGCTGTGATGCCGGATCAGGTGCCAGAGGACGTCAAAACACACCGCAGTAACGTGCTGCAAGAGATCGAACTGCGGGATTCCAAAGCGTTTCGGGCGTCCTGTATCGGAAGGAGCGCAGAGGTGCTGTTTGAGGAAAAAAAGATCAGCGGAGACAAAGAATATTGGATTGGGCATACCAGAGAGTATGTGAAAGTGGCTTGTGAGGCGCAGGATAAAATGCTGGAAAACCAACTGGTAACAGGGAAAATCAGTGGATTTCTGCAGGATGATATTTTAATGATGGTTTGATAAGAAGTCTTTTGACAAGAAGTCTTTTGATAAGAAGTCTTTTTTACACTAACTCTTGAATTTTGTACCAAATTAAGTTATGATAATTATAACAGTGCAAAAATACGGAAGCTCATCGATTGGAAGGAGCATAGAGAATGGAAGATTTAACACGTACACAATTTATACAAGTAATGCCGGAGGATCTCGGAGAGACCGCCTCGGTCAAGGATGTGATAGCTTCTGTCTATGCTGCTCTTACAGAGAAGGGGTACAATCCAGTGAATCAGATCGTTGGTTATATCATGTCAGGGGATCCGACTTATATCACAAGCCATAAGGGAGCGAGAGCCATGATCATGAAAGTGGAGCGGGACGAGCTTGTGGAGGAGATGCTCCGTTCCTATATCCGCAATGCAGGTTGGAACAGAACGGGACGGTTTTAGGTTTGATTGACCAATACGGAGAGACACATGAGAAAAATGGGACTTGACTTAGGGGCAAAGACAGTGGGGGTGGCAGTCAGCGACCCGCTGCTTATCACAGCTCAGGGAATTGAGATTGTACGCAGAAAGTCTGAGAGCAAGCTGCGTCAGACCTTGGCGAGAATTGAGGAATTGATCGTAGAGTACGAGGTAGATGAAATCGTGCTGGGTTATCCTAAGAATATGAACGACACAGAGGGAGAACGGGCGGAAAAGACATGTGCCTTCAAGGAAAAGCTTGAGCGGAGGACTGGTCTTAGTGTACAGCTGTGGGACGAACGTTTGACCACAGTCGCAGCAGATAAAGCGATGATAGAAGCCGGTATAAGACGTGAAGAGCGCAAAAACCACGTTGACAGGATAGCGGCAGTTTTTATTTTACAGGGATATTTGGACTATCTGAAAAATAAGGAAAGGTTTGGACAAGAATAATGGAGAGAATTACCTTTAAGCCAGATGGTGAAGATGCTGAGGTGGATTTCTATGTGCTGGAGCAGACAACCATTGGCGGGGTGAATTATATTCTGGTGACAGATGCGGAAGAAGAGGAGGATGGCGATGCATATATTTTGAAAGCTTCCCCCGAGGCGGACGGTGAAGAGCAGGTTTATCATATCGTGGATGAAGAAGAGGAACTTGCGGCTGTGGCGGGTGTTTTTGAAAATATGCTGGACGACATTGACCTGATCGAATAAAATGTTATAGGAGGTTCATTTTGAAACAGAACAAACAACAAAATACGTCGAAGCTGAAGATCATACCTTTAGGAGGTCTTGAGCAGATTAGAATGAACATTACTGCCTTTGAGTATGAAGACAGTATTGTTGTGGTGGATTGCGGTCTGAGTTTTCCGGCAGATGATATGCTGGGCGTTGATCTCGTGATACCGGATGTCACTTATCTGAAAAACAATCAGGATAAAGTGAAGGGGTTTGTGATCACACATGGGCACGAGGATCATATCGGCGCGCTGCCATACGTGCTAAAAGAACTCAATGTGCCAGTCTATGCTACAAAACTTACAATGGGCATCATTGAAAATAAACTGACAGAACACAACCTGATACACAATGTGCGCAGGAAGGTGGTCAAATTCGGACAGAATATCAATCTTGGCTGCTTCAGGATTGAGTTTATCAAGACGAATCACAGTATTGTCGATGCGGCTGCGCTTGCAATCTATTCCCCGGCAGGCATTGTGGTGCACACAGGAGATTTCAAGGTGGATTATACGCCTGTATACGGTGATGCGATCGACTTGCAGCGCTTTGCGGAGCTTGGCAAGAAGGGCGTGCTGGCGCTGATGTGCGACAGTACCAACGCAGAGCGGCAGGGGTTTACGCCCTCCGAGAAAAAGCTGGGACCAGTTTTTGATATGCTTTTTGAGGAACATAAAAAGACCAGAATCATCATCGCGACCTTTGCGTCCAATGTGGATCGGGTACAGCAGATTATTAATACAGCGGATAAATTTGGCAGAAAAGTAGTGGTCGAGGGGAGAAGCATGGTTAATATTATTGAGACGGCTTCCAATCTCAACCGCATCAGTATTCCGGAAAACACTGTCATTGATATCGAACGGCTGAAAAATTATCCTAAGGACAAGACTGTCATTATCACGACGGGAAGCCAGGGTGAGAGCATGGCGGCGCTCAGTCGGATGGCAAGCGGTATGCACAAGAAAATTTCGATCGGAAAGGGTGATACCGTCATCTTTTCGTCCAATCCGATTCCGGGCAATGAGAAGGCGGTCACAAAGGTTATTAACGAGTTATTCAAAAAGGGCGCCGATGTAATTTTTCAGGATACACACGTCTCCGGACATGCCTGCCAGGAGGAGATTAAGTTAATCTATACGCTCACAAAGCCCAAATATGCTGTTCCAGTACATGGTGAGTATAAGCATTTGAAGGCACAAGCAAAGATTGCGATGGATTTAGGCATCGACAAGGATGATGTCTTTATATTACAGTCTGGTGATGTGCTGTCACTGGATGATAACAGTGCCAGTATTACTGGAAAGGTTCCGGTCGGCGCAGTGCTTGTGGACGGGCTTGGCGTTGGCGATGTCGGCAATGTGGTGCTTCGGGACAGGCAGCACCTTGCGGAGGACGGTATTTTGATCGTGGTGCTGTCGCTGGATGGCGCGTCGGGCGAGCTGCTGGCAGGACCGGATATTGTCTCGCGGGGGTTTGTGTATGTTAAGGAATCAGACGAGCTTCTTGACGAGGCACGCAAGCTGATTGAGAAGGCAGTGCTTGGATGTCTCAAGAAAAATATCACAGACTGGGGCAAAATCAAAGGAACCATCAAGGATACATTGAGTGAGTTTGTGTGGAAAAAGACAAAGAGACGCCCTATGATACTTCCGATTATTATGGAGGTATAGCGAGCAGAGCCGAAGGTTTGGCAGGGAGGAAAGGATATGGATGTAAAACAGTTCTTGGGAGCGGTCTCTGCGACGATCATCAAAATTGCGGTGGCAGCGGTGGTTATTGTCGCAGTGTTCCGGCTCGCGGTATATGCATATGATTTCGGATTTCAGGTATTTGCTGACGCGCCTTTGAGTGAAGGAGAGGGCAGGACGGTCAGTGTGGTGATCTCCGAAGGACTGGGAAACAGAGAGCTTGCCAAGATGCTTGAACAGAAGGGGCTGGTCAAGGATGCGAACGTGTTCTACATTTATGATCTGCTTTCTGATTACAGGAAAAAGGAGCTGAAACCGGGCACCTATGAGCTGAGTACAGCGATGAATGCGGAAGAAATGCTTGAAATAC
>CAMWJQ010000166.1 GCA_947174615.1 uncultured Lachnospiraceae bacterium | reverse complement strand
GATAAAATATACTTAAAAACCGTCGCACAATCAAGTCAAAGACCTTGCTTTGAAGCGGTGTCAGCGTCCCCAGCTCCGTCAGCTGTCCCGTCGGAATGATGGCATAATGGTCAGTAACTTTGCTGTCGTCCGTGTACTGGGTTTTTGCGATATTTGCATGGAGCTTTTTGGTCAAAATATGGTCTGTAAACTGCTGTGTTGGCGTATAGCCCTTTAAGGGAATCAGTGTTTTGTCAATTTCCTTTGCAACTGCGGTTGTCAGTACTCTCGCATCCGTTCTGGGATATGTTGTGAGCTTTTTTTCATACAAATCCTGTGCGACCTGCAAGGTCTGGTCAGGGCTGATTTTAAACCGTTTGGCACATTCTGCCTGCAGTTCTGCCAAATTGAATAATAGCGGCGCTTTCTTTTTGGAAATGCCCTTTTCCAAGGTCTTGACAACGGCTTCTTTGCCCTCAAGCGAAGCAATCAGTGTCTCGGCATCTTCCTTTTCTTTAAATCCGTTCTCCTTGTATAGCTTTGCGGATTCAAAATATACAGATCCCTCCACTGCCTTCCACTCTGCCTCAATGCTGGCGTCCGTGAAATCCCCAACAACTCTGTAAAATGAAGTTTCTTTAAAATTGCGAATCTCACGTTCCCTGTTGACGACCATGCCAAGGACACAGGTCATAACCCTGCCGATTGCGATTGCAGTGTACCCCTTTGTCGCGGCGGCATCATTCAAAAGTCTCCCGTATTTGACGGACATGACGCGCGAAAAGTTGATGCCCATGGCATAGTCCTCAATGGAGCGCATAATGCCGGATTTTCCCAGATTTTCATAGGCTGACATCGGTTTTGCCTGCGCCATTCCGCGCTTGATTTCTGCCTCGGTCTGTGAGTCAATCCACACGCGCAGTTCCTGCATTCCTTTGCGGACGCCGCCAAAGTTTCGGATATTTTCTTCGATAGTCTGTCCTTCTTTTCCAGAGTCGCCTGCCCAGTACACGGTGTCGATATCCTCCCGCTGCAGTAAGGAATGCACGATATCATACTGCTGTTTGACGTTCTTGATGACGCCGTATTTATACTTTTCCGGCAGAAACGGCAAATCCTGCAGCATCCACTTTTTATAGCGGATATCATACTCCTCCGGATAGACCATCTCTACCAAGTGCCCAACGCACCATGTGATAACATAGGTGTTATTTTCAATGTAGCCGTTATGTTTTCCTGATACCTGAAAAACCTTTGCATAATCCTGTGCAACCGATGGTTTCTCGGTTATAATCAGTTTCTTTCCCAAGTTCTTATCTCCATCCTGTTTTTTATTGTAATTGCGCTGATTTATGATGATTTTAGTGCCGCCAAGACTTGTGAGACTGTCAGTTGGAGTGTATCTGGAATTTCTGTTCTCGCAGGCAGAACTGCTTGAAATACCTTTTCCTGAATATCCTCTGACACAAATTGAGGCAGTTTGATTTCCAACTGATCACAGACCAGCTTCTGAAACTCAAAATAATCTACCATATCCTTGGTTGCAACATGAAAAATGCCTCTTAAATCATGTTTCAGCACATACTCCGCATATGCGCCAATCTGGGATGCCAGTGTTATATTAACATAATCATTTGGATATGTCTTTAATGGCTCTTCACTTGCACTGTGTTCCCGAAGCTCTTGTATCCTTGGACATTGAGGCGCCCACACAGTGCTCAGACGGAATATGATTAGCTGTTCTTGCAATTTTTCCATCAGCATTGTTTCACAATCTCTTTTATATTTTCCATACTCCGATTCGGGATTGGGCTGTGTTTGCTCTGTACATGGCTGAGACAAATCCCCATCAAATACATTTGCTGTGGATATAAAAAGGAGCCTTTTTGACGATTTTCCAACCAGCCAGTCAGAAAGTACTGTATGAAATGCATATTGCGGCTGAAATGCGCCCTTTATAGACGAAATCACGATTTGAGGATTCTCTTTCTCCAATATTTCTAATAAGCGATCTCTATCCTCTGCCTGTAACTGATAGCCGCCTTCTGCTTCATGATGTCCTGCAGTGATAACTACCTGATAAGTTTGTGTTAAGCTATCTCTTATAGAACGCCCTACAAGACCTGTTCCTCCGATGATCAAAACCTTTGGTTTCATATTAATCTCCTATGTTACATTCTCATTACCACTGTTCGATTGGTGGCACTGGTAAAACATCAAACAATTCATACAAGCGCCTGATCCCCTGCCTTGTCGATGCTGTCGTTTGGGGCGAAAACTGGTTTTTAAAAAATTCATACTCTCTGCCCATCCGTACCACACTCTTTTGCATCGTGGGACTGACAGGCATACCGGCACTCAAAAAAATCTCTGAGATCTCAACGGCTTTCTCAATATTACCATTTGTACTTTGCGAAAGCATTGCTTCCAGCGCATTATAACCAAACACATTGCTTTTCTGATATATATTTGCACCATGTTCCAACAGTATTTGAATATTTTCTGTCTGATAACAAACTGCTGCCCGAAACAGTGGTGTTTCCTTGGCACGGTCTGCTGCGTTCACCTCAGCGCCTAGTTCGAGATAGAACGCTACAGCTCCATTTTTCGCTTCCGCCTGTGCATGGAGAGGGATTCTGCCATAAGAATTGCGATGATTCAGACGTTCGCCGCGCGCTAACAGCCATTCTACCACCGCTCTCGAAAGTCCTGTATAAAAAAGAGCTGTATCTTTCGAACCGGGGTTGTCATAAGCGCCGACTTCGCATTTCATCAGTGCCGACTTGATCTCTTCATCCACGCCGTTCTGGATTAATTCCTGAAAATTCTTAGGCAGTGTTTTTCTTAACCTTGTCATCAATACACTCCCATTCATTGTGCACCATACAGTTCCTAAGTCAGAAAGAGCAGCAAAATACCGCTCTTTCCACTCTATCTCCTTATTTTATTTCTTGGTGATATATCCTTGTGCCTTGAGAAGCTCTGCGCAGAGTACTGCACCGCCTGCTGCACCGCGCACGGTATTGTGTGAAAGTCCGACAAACTTCCAGTCATATACACTGTCCTCGCGGATACGTCCTACCGAGACGCCCATACCGTTCTCATAATCAACATCAAGGCTTACCTGCGGTCTGTTGTCCTCCTCAAGATACTGGATAAACTGCTTTGGTGCGCTCGGAAGTTCCAGCTCCTGCGGAACACCTTTGAAATTCACTAACTTTTCAATTAACTGCTCTTTCGTCGGCTGCTTTCTGAATTTTACAAATACGGCAGCAGTGTGACCATTTAATACCGGCACACGGATACACTGACATGTGATGGCAGGAGATGATGCCGGTTCAATCACACCGTCCTTGATCTCGCCCCAGATTCGAAGCGGTTCTTTCTCGCTCTTCTCCTCCTCGCCGCCAATGTATGGAATAATATTGCCCTCCATTTCCGGCCAATCCTTAAACGTCTTTCCAGCGCCGGAAATTGCCTGATAGGTAGTCGCAACAACCTCGTATGGCTCAAACTCTTTCCATGCAGTCAAAACAGGCGCGTAACTCTGGATCGAGCAGTTTGGCTTTACTGCCACAAAACCTCTTGTCGTGCCGAGGCGTTTTTTCTGGAAATCAATGACCTTCATATGTTCAGGATTGATCTCAGGCACCACCATCGGTACATCCGGTGTCCATCTATGTGCGGAATTGTTGCTGACTACAGGAGTCTCTGTCTTTGCGTACTCCTCCTCGATCTTCTTGATTTCTTCTTTTGTCATATCAACTGCAGAAAATACGAAATCAACCTCGGAAGCCACTTTCTCAACTTCATTGACATTCATGACAACGATATTTTTTACTGCTTCTGGCATCGGCGTTGTCATTTTCCATCTGTCACCGACTGCCTCCGCATATGTTTTTCCGGCAGAACGCGGACTTGCCGCGATAGTCGTGACCTCAAACCACGGATGATTCTCCAGCAGCGCTATAAATCTCTGACCTACCATTCCTGTACCGCCCAGAATACCTACTTTTAATTTTTCACTCATTATTCTCCTCCATTCTGCTGATATGGATATCAGCATACAATATTTTACTTGGCAAAATATGCATCACATGTTAGACAAGAAACTCCGACAATGTGCTTTAAGAAAATCAATATAATCTTCTGACAAAAGGATTGGCTGGGTTTCCACAGCATCTACCAATACATGAATCAATCAAGACCCAGATACTCTTTATGAATACGAAGTATCTCTCTCATCGCATCCGGTCCCGGCGCACCAATTGTCATACGCTTATTTACACAAGACTCAAGACTGACTGCCTCAAAAATATCCTGCTCGAATACCGGACTGATTGCCTTGAGCTCATCAAGAGACAGCTCATCAATCGCCTTATCCTTCTCAATACAATACAATACAATACTTCCGATAATACCGTGTGCATCCCGAAACGGTACTCCATGATTTACGAGATAATCCGCCGCGTCTGTCGCATTTGTAAAGCCCTTCATGGCACTTGTCTTCATGACATCTCTATTGAATTTCAGCGTTTTTAACATGCCTGTGAACAGTGCCACACATCCTTTTACGGTATCAATCGCGTCAAAGGTCAGCTCCTTGTCCTCCTGCATGTCCTTATTGTATGCAAGCGGGATACCCTTCATTGTCGTGAGAACGGACACCAATGCACCGTATACGCGTCCTGTCTTTCCGCGCACAAGCTCCGCGATATCGGGATTTTTCTTTTGCGGCATAATACTGCTGCCGGTCGAGTACGCATCGTCGATTTCCACGAAATGATACTCATTAGAATTCCATATGATAATCTCTTCACTGAATCGACTCAGGTGCATCATAATGGTAGACAGTGCAGACAACAGTTCAATCACATAATCCCGATCTGCCACAGAGTCCATACTATTGAGTGTGGGACCATTAAAGTCAAGAAGTTGTGCCGTATACGCCCTGTCTAACGGATATGTAGTTCCTGCCAATGCGCCAGAGCCCAGCGGACAATAATTCATTCTGTCATAAATGTCATCAAGCCGCTGTCTGTCACGCTTAAACATCTCGAAATATGCCCCCATATGATGTGCCAGTGTAATTGGCTGTGCTTTCTGCAAATGTGTGAATCCCGGCATATATGTCTCTATATTCTCTTCCATAATATGAAAGACGGATTCCAGCAGTTCTTTTAACAGCGCATTGGTCTCAACAATCTCATGTCGTGTGTAAAGCTTCATATCAAGAGCAACCTGATCATTCCTGCTCCTGCCTGTGTGGAGCTTCTTGCCCGCATCTCCAATCCGGTCAATCAGATTTGCCTCCACAAAACTATGGATATCCTCATATTCATCTGTAATCTTCAGCGTTCCATTCTCAACATCATTCAGAATACCTTCTAATCCTGACAGGATTTGATTCTTTTCATCCTCTGTGAGGATTTCCTGTTTCGCAAGCATCTTCACATGCGCCATGCTGCCCTCTACGTCCTGCTGAAAGAATTTTTGGTCAAATGATATCGAAGCATTAAAGTTATATACAAGCTTGTCCGTTTCCTTGGTAAATCTGCCCCCCCAAAGCTGTGCCATCTTATCGTTGCCTCCTGTTATTTTCAGAATTGATAGTTATCGAAGTTACTGTTCACTCCAGTAAAAATTCATGCAGAATTTGCTTCACAGATGGATTTCTACTTTCTGGTCATACGTTTTCTCACAGACTGAACAGCGAATACTAAGTCCTGTCTGTACTGTAACATATCGAATACAAATATTAGTAATAATAGCATAATTTTTCTTGTGTTGCAATAAAAAATCCTCGATAAACACATGAATAAATTATGTGTTATGATATTGTGGAAGCACTGCAAAGCTTGCCGCATCAGGCTCTCGAAGCTGATTGAGTCCGATCTTCTGAACTGCCTGAACAACAGCATATGGCTTGCAGGCAATTTTCACTGACATATATCACTCTTACCCCATCTTTACATATACTATCCTATACCCCTATCTATCAAAACTTAAACTAACACAGAAAGGCGGCGGTCACGATATGTCAAAACCTCATCAGGATAAGCCTATTCTCCGTCTGGATCACGTTAAATTTTCTTATTACAGTAATCTTGGCGAAGTAAAGGTATTAAATGACATAAATTTTACAGTCGAAAAAGGCGCCTTCGCAGCGCTGGTTGGTCCAAGCGGCTGCGGCAAATCCACAATTTTATCTCTGATTGCCGGACTGCTCAAGCCCGTGGGCGGATTTATAACCTCTTACTCCGAAGATTTTAATGCTCCACGTGTGGGTTATATGCTGCAGCATGACCATCTGCTTGAGTGGCGCAGTGTATATCAAAACATCACACTTGGTCTGGAGATACAAAAAAAGAAAACAAAGGAAAATCTGGAATTGGTCGATGAACTTCTGGACAAATATCATCTGTCTAATGTCAAGAATCAGAAACCGTCCGCTCTTTCCGGCGGTATGCGGCAACGTATCGCTCTAATCCGCACACTTGCCCTGCGTCCTGACCTGCTTCTGCTCGATGAACCATTTAGTGCACTGGATTATCAGACGAGACTCAATGTGTCCAAAGACGTCCACGACATTATCAAATCCGAGCAAAAGACAGCCATCTTGGTGACACATGATATCTCAGAGGCGATTTCGATGGCTGATGTGGTATTCGTGCTCACAAAGCCGCCCTGTACGATAAAGGATGTCATCCCTATTGAATTTGAATCCAACAAGATCAAACGGGAGGATATCAGAAAGTCAAGTCTTTTTCAGGAATATTTCGATAAAATTTGGAGGGAAATGCAGGATGAAAACACAGAAAAATAATCGCGAAGACAATGATATCACCAAAACGGAAGCATCCGCACTCACTGTTGGACAAAAAAATTTTCTGCGGCGCCAGAAGCTGCAGAAGTTATATATTTTTTGGAGTCGTATTCTATTGTTTGCCGCCTTTGTAATGCTTTGGCAGGTAGCTGCTGATCTAAAATGGATTGACAGTTTTTACTTTAGCTCTCCTATTGCTATCTCACAGCTTTTTTGGCATGATATTCAGGATATGTCTCTGTTGAGCCATATTGGCATTACACTCTTGGAGTCGGGTATCAGCTTTTTGCTGATTATCCTGTTCTCCCTGCTGACAGCGACATTTTTCTGGTTTTATCCCTCACTGGGCAGAATGTTTGAGCCGTTTTTGATTGTGCTCAACAGTCTCCCCAAATCTGCGCTTGCACCGCTGATTATCGTGTGGCTCGGCACAGGTCCCCGCACTATTATTCTATGTGGAATCTCAGTCGGAATATTCGGCTGTATCTTGAATTTATATCAATCCTTTGAGCAGACAGACCCTGAACGGCTGAAACTAATCGAGACACTGGGCGGCACAAAATTGCAGGCTTTCACAAAAGTGGTATTTCCTGGAAATATTCCTACGTTTATCTCTTTGTCAAAGGTCAACATTGGTCTAGCATTAGTTGGCGTCATTATCGGAGAATTTCTCGCTGGCAGAAAGGGATTAGGGTATCTTATCATCTATGGAAGCCAAGTTTTCAAACTAGACATGGTGATCTTAAGCATCGTGATTCTATGTGTGATTGCAATGGTAATCTATGGGCTTTTAAACCTGCTGGAGAAAAAAATAAGCTATTAATGAAATATGGCTTTCAAGTAACAGAATAAAACAAAAGGGTTATCGACTAAATAGCCATTTCACAGCCTCCTGAACCCAAAATAAGAGAAGCCTTATAAGAATGAATGCCTATCAGACATGACACGATTCTTGTAAAGCTTCTCTATATTTTTATCCTGTTCAGTCCAACTTGCGCGCAGAAATTTCCCTCTGCAACTGAAGTGCTATAATAAAGCTGTAACAGGGACAATAAAGCAAAAAAGCCTAGATTTTCTAGGCTCATCTAATGGAGTAGACGGGAGTCGAACCCGTGTCCAAAAAACCATCCCATGTACTTCTACAGGTTTAGCTGATTGTTTCGGGTCAAGCCCCATTCCCTTCTATACAGGCGAACCAACACCCCCATATAGTCAGTAGCTTCATGATACGCCCACATATGCAAAGCTTAGTATGTGTCGTTTCCTACATAATCGATGCCTGAGTCCTAATGTGTAGGTGCACTAGGTCAGACAGCAGCCATTAGGCTGCGAATGCTAAATTATCTTCAGCGTTTAATTTTAATTGTGGATTTAACGCATACCTGCGACCTGCTTCTCCATCTTCAAGTTCCCTGTCGAAACCTTTACTACCCCTTGACTTGTCAAGGTTAGTTTATCATATCAGAAAAAAGGCTGCTAGTCAATAACCTTTCAACAAAATCAAAAATAATTTGTAACAGTTCAGCCTGCCCGTTTAGCCACGGCTTCTAACACCGGCTAGAAAA
>CAMWJQ010000165.1 GCA_947174615.1 uncultured Lachnospiraceae bacterium | reverse complement strand
CGATGATACCGATGCTGAAACGCGAGGACATGAAAAAGGAAGCCGAGGATTTTGTGAATGAAGTTCGAAGCATCGGGGATACAAAGGTATTGTTTCATGAGATCCAGACGAACGGCATCGGTTATATCAAGTTTATCTTTGACGCCGCCAACATTCCGGCAGAGCTGTTTTCGTATATCGGAATCCTCAAGAATGTACTGGGATATGTAGACACAGACAAGTACAGCTATGGAGAGCTCTGCAATGAGATCAATATTCACACGGGGGATATCGTAAGCAGTGTCAACACGTATGTGAATGCAAAAAAACTGGATGAATACAAACTTACATTTGAAGTCAAGACAAAGGCAATGTATGATGAGCTGCCCGCGGCGTTTGAGCTGATGACAGAGATTATGACTGCCTCGAAATTTGAGGACGATGGCAGGATTCTTGAGATTATCGAGGAGTTAAAATCTATCATGCAGGGAAATATGCTTTCTGCGGGGCATTCCTTTGCAGCAGTCCGGGCGATGTCTTACTTTAGTGAGACGGCAGCGGCGTCAGAGCTTGTGAATGGTCTGCCCTGTTATCGGATGTTAGAGAAGATCACGGAGGATTTTGATGCCAGGAAGGGCGAGCTGATTGCAAAGCTTCAGGAGCTGACAAGATGCATTTTCCGACCGGAAAATCTGATGGTTGATATCACTGCCACAGAGGAAGGCTTTGAGTGCATCAAAGAGCTGGTGCCGCCTATGAAAGCAAAACTTTTCACGGCGCCTGTGAAAAAGGAACGTTTTGAGATTGCCACTGCGAAGAAAAATGAAGCCTTCTCGACCTCGGCGCAGATTCAGTATGTTTGCAAGGCAGGAAACTATATGCATCATACGGATTATACTTACACAGGTGCGCTGCGGGTGTTAAAAGTGATGCTGCGGTACGATTATCTCTGGCTCAATGTGCGTGTGAAGGGCGGCGCATATGGCATTATGTGCAACTTTGGCAAAACTGGTGACAGCTATCTTGTGTCATACAGGGATCCAAATCTCAAAAAAACAGTTGACATTTTTGAGAAAACAGGCGATTATTTAAGAGAATTCAATGCAGACGAGCGGACGATGACGAAATATATTATCGGCGCTGTCAGTGATATGGATGTGCCGATGACGCCGGTTGTCAAGGGAAGCCGTTCCTCAGCCGCTTATCTGACGAATCTTGACTTTGCAGAGGTGCAGCGTGAGCGTGACGAGGTACTCTCATGCAGCCAAGAGGATATCAGAATGCTGGCTGGTTATCTTGATGCTGTCATGGCAGAGGACGCTGTCTGCGTGGTGGGCAATAAGCAGATGATTGATGAAAATAAGGAACTGTTTCTGAAAGTGGAGAATTTGTTTCACTGAATATAATGTAGTGCATATTACAGATAGGAATTAATAGGATGAATGAAACGCATAAGTCAGGCTTTGCCGCGCTGATCGGCAGACCCAATGTTGGAAAATCGACGCTGATGAACTGTCTCATCGGACAGAAGATCGCGATTACGTCCAAGAAACCGCAGACAACCAGAAACCGTATACAGACTGTGTACACCTCTGAGGAAGGACAGATTGTCTTTGTTGACACGCCGGGGATCCATAAGGCGAAGAATAAGCTTGGAGATTATATGGTGAATGCGGCAGAACACAGTCTGCGGGAGGTGGATGTGGTCCTGTGGCTGGTGGAGCCGACAGACTATATCGGCGCAGGAGAGCAGCATATCATTGAGCAGCTCAGGAAAGTAAAAACACCTGTTATTTTAGTGATCAATAAAATTGATACTGTGAAGAGAGAAAAGCTTCTTGAATATATAGATCTATACAGAAAGCAGCTTGATTTTGCAGAGATTGTTCCGGTGTCCGCATTAAAGAAAGACAATACGGACGTGCTGATTGCACAGATTATGAAATATCTGCCATATGGTCCCGCGTTTTATGACGAGGACACAATCACAGACCAGCCGACAAGGCAGATTGTAGCGGAACTGATCCGGGAGAAGGTGCTGCGCAGTATTGATGAGGAGATTCCGCATGGGGTGGCAGTGACCATCGAGTCCATGAAATATGGGAAAAAGCTTGTTGACATCAATGCAACGATCATCTGCGAGCGGGATTCACACAAGGGAATTATCATCGGAAAAGGCGGGCAGATGCTCAAAAAGATTGGTTCGATGGCACGCGCTGAGATCGAGGATTTATTAGAACAGCACGTCAACCTTCAACTGTGGGTCAAAGTGAAAAAGGACTGGCGTGACAGTGATTTTCTAATCAAGAATTTCGGATATGATCCGAAAGAAAATGAACCGTGAAAATGAATAAAATCGTCCCATAAGCACACCCTATTGATGTGGACGCTGTGCACAATACAGAAAGGGCAGGGACGAGCAATGTACGAGGATGGATGGAGCCGGTTTATGCAGACAGGACAGGTACACGATTATCTGGCTTACAAAGGGCATCCTGAGATGGAAGAAGCCAACAGTAAGGCAGGAGAGACACATGAGTACAGGGATGCAGGATTTTGTAATACTGACAGGGATTGTTATCAAAGCAGAACCGATTGGAGAATACGATAGGAGAGTTGTTCTCCTCACAAAAGAAAGAGGGAAGATCTCAGCCTTTGCCCGGGCTTCCAGGAAACCCGGCAACAGGCTGATGGCGCCGACCAATCCTTTTTCTTTTGGACAGTTCAAGCTCTATGTGGGCAGAAACGCCTACACGATGTCAGACGCAGAGATCTCAAATTATTTTGAGGAGCTGCGGCAGGATTTTGCAGGCGCCTATTATGGCATGTACTTTCTGGAAATCTGTGATTACTACACAAGAGAGAACAATGATGAGACTGGAATGCTTAAACTTCTGTACCAGTCACTGCGCGCACTGACGGCGCCTAATTTCGAAGATAAACTGGTGCGGTATGTATTTGAGTTAAAATCTGTTATGCTGAATGGCGAGTTTCCCGGATTGGGAACAGAGGACGCGCTGATGGAGTCAACGGCATACACAATAGATTACATAATGAAGACACCTGTCGAAAAGCTTTTTTCATTTCATGTAAAGACAGAAGTATTGCAGGAATTGGGACTTTATAGCAGGAGGATGTGCAAAAGAGTAATGGACAAAAATTTTAAAAGTCTTGAAATACTTGAAAATATAGATTAAGTTGTTTATAATATAACGCAGTACGCACAACGATTGAAATGAATTAGGGTGGAGATGGTTATGAGGATAGGGAAAACAATTATACTAATGATGTGGATCTGTATGCTGGGACTCACTGCATGCGGGGAAAAAACGCAGGAGGTCAAAGACGAGCTGGTGGCTTCAGCGACAAAATCCTCCATTTCAGTCAATAAGGATGGGAGCATTTTGAGCACGATTGTGGAAGATTTTGTTGAGAGCTATTATGATGTGGAGGGATTAAAGTCAATGATCGAGACCTCCATCAATGCATACAAGGCAGAGAATACGGGAGCGCAGATCAAACTAAAAAGCTGTAAGGCGAAGGACGGCGTTGCGAATGTTGAGATCGAATTTGGCGATTATAAGGCATATGCAGGATTTAATCAGGAAGATTTTTTTGTTGGAACAGTAAAGGATGCCAACATGGCAGGGTATGATCTGAATGTGACGCTGAGTGCGGTGTCAGAATCAGCTGAAACTGGGACGATTTCAAAACCGGAGCTGCTGGGAATGGGAGACAGTCATGTCGTCATCGTGGAAAACACAGAGGAACAGGAATCAGAGCTGCTGCGCGTCAATTGCTTTGGTGAAATACTGTATGTGGGCGAGGGCGTCACTTCTGCCGGAAAAAAGAGTGTGAATGTATCCTACTCTAAAGGCAGCAAAATGATTGTATTTAAATAACATAAATAAAATGAGGTTAGGAGAACGTGAGATGGAAAAGACATTGGACAAAATTGTAGCGTTATCAAAAAGCAGAGGATTTGTATATCCCGGTTCGGAAATCTATGGCGGGCTTGCCAACACATGGGATTACGGTAATCTGGGCGTTGAGCTGAAGAATAACGTAAAACGTGCATGGTGGCAGAAGTTTATCATGGAGAATCCATACAATGTAGGTGTGGACTGTGCGATTCTGATGAATCCGCAGACATGGGTGGCATCTGGGCATCTCGGCGGATTTTCAGACCCTCTGATGGACTGCAAGGAGTGTCATGAGCGTTTCCGCGCAGACAAGCTTATCGAGGATTATGCCGGAGAGAACAACATCACGCTGGACAAGCCGATCGACGCTTTTTCGCAGGAGGAGATGAAGCAGTTTATCGAGGAGAAAAATATCCTTTGCCCGACCTGCGGCAAACATAATTTTACGGATATCAGACAGTTTAATCTGATGTTCAAGACATTTCAGGGTGTGACGGAAGATGCGAAGAATACCGTTTATCTGAGACCCGAGACGGCACAGGGGATTTTTGTCAACTTTAAGAATGTACAGAGAACTTCCAGAAAGAAGATTCCTTTTGGTATTGGTCAGATCGGTAAATCCTTCCGAAACGAAATTACGCCGGGAAACTTTATCTTCCGCATCAGAGAGTTTGAGCAGATGGAGCTGGAGTTCTTCTGCGAGCCGGGTACAGACCTTGAATGGTTCCAGTATTGGAGAGGTTTCTGTCGTGACTGGCTTTTAAGCCTTGGCATCAAGGAGGAGGAGATGCGCCTGCGCGACCATGCGCCGGAGGAGCTTTGTTTTTATTCAAAAGGGACAACGGATATTGAATTTCTGTTCCCTTCCATTGGCTGGGGTGAGCTCTGGGGCATTGCCGATAGAACAGACTATGACCTCACACAGCATCAGAATACGTCCGGACAGGATATGTCATACTTTGATGATGAGAAAAAAGAGAAATACATACCATATGTTATCGAACCTTCTCTCGGCGCAGACCGTGTGGTGCTTGCTTTTCTCTGTGCCGCCTATGATGAGGAGGAAATTGGTGAAGGTGATGTAAGGACCGTTCTTCACTTCCATCCCGCGATTGCACCAGTTAAGATTGGTGTGCTTCCGCTCAGCAAGAAGCTGAACGAGGGCGCCGAAAAGATTTATGCACAGCTCTCTAAAAAATACAACTGCGAGTTTGATGACAGAGGAAACATTGGTAAGAGATACCGCCGTCAGGATGAGATCGGCACACCGTTCTGCGTGACTTATGACTTTGAGTCCGATCAGGACAACGCTGTGACGGTGCGTTTCCGCGATTCCATGGAGCAGGTGCGCATCAAGATTGATGAGCTGGATGCATATTTCTCAGACAAATTTGACTTTTAATATACAGACCAACGATATTGATTTTGGAGGAATGATTGTGAAAAACTATGGAGTAAACGAGCTTCGAAGAATGTTTCTTGAATTTTTCGAGAGCAAAGAGCATTTATCAATGAAAAGCTTTTCGCTGGTGCCGCACAATGATAACAGCCTGCTGATCATCAACTCAGGTATGGCGCCTTTAAAACCATATTTTACAGGACAGGAGATCCCGCCGAAGCGCCGGGTGACGACATGCCAGAAGTGTGTTCGGACAGGCGATATTGAGAATGTGGGAAAGACCGCACGGCATTTGACCTTTTTTGAGATGCTCGGCAATTTTTCGTTCGGAGATTACTTTAAGCGTGAGGCGCTCAACTGGAGCTGGGAATTTCTGACCAAAGTGGTAGGATTGGACCCGGAACGGCTTTATCCATCTATTTACTGTGAGGATGAGGAGGCATATGACATATGGGTCAATGAGATTGGTGTGCCCGCAGAGAAGATTACACGGTTTTACCGTGACCCGGAAACGGGAGAATGTGATAATTTCTGGGAGCACGGCGCCGGACCCTGCGGACCTTGTTCTGAGATTTATTACGACAGGGGCGTCAAATATGGATGCGGCAAACCTAACTGCAAGGTAGGCTGTGACTGTGACCGTTTTATAGAAGTATGGAATAACGTCTTTACACAGTTTGATGGTGACGGAAAGGGGCATTATGAGGAACTCGCCCAGAAAAATATTGATACCGGCATGGGGCTGGAGCGGTTGGCAGTCGTTGTGCAGGACGTGGATACCGTATTTGACATTAATACAATGAAAGCAATCCGGGACAGAGTGTGTGAGATGGCTGGCGCAGCCTATCAGGAGGACGAGAAGAAAGACATATCCATCCGACTGATCACCGACCATATCCGCTCAGCGACCTTTATGATCTCCGACGGCATTATGCCGACGAATGAAGGGCGGGGATATGTGCTGAGACGCATTATTCGCCGCGCTGCGCGTCACGGGAGAATGCTTGGCATTGAAGGTACATTTATGGCTGACTTTGCGGGGACAGTCATTGATGAGTGCAAGGACGGTTATCCTGAATTAGAGGAAAAGAAGGATTTTATTTTTAAGGTGCTGACACAGGAGGAAGAAAAATTTAATAAAACCATTGACCAGGGACTTGCAATTCTCTCAGATATGGAGGAACAAATGCAGGCTGCAGGCGAGAAGGTTTTGTCAGGAGACAATGTATTTAAATTATATGATACGTATGGATTTCCTATTGATCTGACCTGTGAAATATTAGAGGAAAAAGGGTTTTCTATTGACAGGGACGGATTTGATACAGCGATGGAGGCACAGCGTACAAAGGCGAGAAATGCTCGAAAAGAGACAAATTACATGGGAGCGGATGCAACCGTATATGAGTCTATTGATCCCAAGGTCACAACCGTATTTGTTGGCTATGATACGTTGGAGACGGCATCAAAGATTTCTGTACTGACGACGGAGAGCGAGCTTGTCGAGGCGCTTTCAGACGGTGAAATCGGCACGATCATCGTTGATGAGACGCCGTTTTATGCAACGATGGGCGGTCAGCAGGGAGACCGGGGTATCATCACGGCTGCGTCCGGTGAGTTTGTGGTAGAAGATACGATCAAACTGCTTGGCGGGAAAGTCGGGCATATTGGCAGGATGACACGTGGTATGATGAAGGTGGGTGATGAGGTGACGCTAAGCGTTGACAGAACATTGCGCACGAAAATCTGTAAAAATCATTCTGCAACACACTTATTGCAGAAGGCGCTTCGCGAGGTGCTCGGAACACATGTGCAGCAGAAAGGTTCTTATCAGGACGGAGAGCGCACTCGTTTTGACTTTAGCCACTTTGAGGCGATGACTGCTGACGAGCTGGCATCTGTTGAGCGGATGGTCAATGAGAAGATTGCTGAGAATATCGCAGTGCAGACGCAGGTCATGACAATGGATGAGGCGAAAAAGACTGGTGCGATGGCACTGTTTGATGAGAAGTATGGTGAGACGGTGCGTGTTGTGTCTATGGGTGAATTTTCGAAGGAATTTTGCGGTGGTACGCATGTGAAGAATACCGCGGATATCACAACCTTTAAGATTGTGTCCGAGAGCGGTATTGCAGCGGGCGTTCGCCGTATTGAAGCGCTTACGGGCGACAATGTATTTGCGTATTATCAACAGATCGAAGAGGAGCTTCATGCAGCGGCAAAGACGGCAAAGACAACGCCTGCAAATCTGTTGGAAAAGATTGAGCATATGATGGCAGAGATCAAGGCGCTCCAGAGTGAGAATGAATCCCTGAAGAGCAAGGCAGCCAAGGAGGCTCTCGGGGATGTCATGAATCAGGTGACGGAGGTTCAAGGCGTCAAGCTTTTGGCAGCCAGAGTCGATGGCGTGGATATGAATGGACTGAGAGATCTGGGAGACCAGTTAAAAGCAAAGCTCGGCGAGGGTGTTGTTGTACTTGCATCCGGCATGGATGGAAAGGTAAACCTCGTGGCGATGGCGACGGACGAGGCTATATCCAAAGGTGCACATGCGGGCAACCTGATCAAAGGAATCGCAGGGATTGTAGGCGGCGGCGGCGGCGGACGTCCAAATATGGCACAGGCAGGCGGCAAGAATCCTGAGGGAATCGATCAGGCGATCGGACAGACCAAAGTGGTACTTCAGGAACAGATTCGATAGGGCTGAAATAAAATAAATTAGAAAAATCTTGAAAAAACTATTGACGTATGCTTAATATGTGCTATAATTTTAAGTGTGCAATTAAGTATACCCGAACAGTCTGGCACACAATAATAGAGGCTGGAGGGAGGTTAGGTGTGATAGCATGTCAAATGTAATCGTTAAAGAAAACGAGACTTTGGATAGCGCTTTACGCAGATTTAAAAGAAGTTGCGCTAAAGCCGGAATTCAGCAAGAAATCCGTAAAAGAGAGCATTATGAAAAGCCAAGCGTAAAACGTAAGAAAAAGTCTGAAGCAGCTAGAAAGCGTAAATATAATTAATGTTAATTAATTGAATCAAAGTCCTTGGCTGTTTATGCCAAGGACTTTTGCGTATGTACT
>CAMWJQ010000164.1 GCA_947174615.1 uncultured Lachnospiraceae bacterium | reverse complement strand
ATCTATGAAAGCATTGACTTTTATATAATATACCAGACAAATAACAGATGGTAAACTTATTTGTACTTTTCTTAACAAACTTTTTATACCATCTCGTTACTGTCCACTCCGTCCAGCAGCGGGCAAAAATCCATGCAAAAATGCAATACGAACAAGGCTCGTTGTGCATTCCTGACCTGTGAACAATAACATACCATCAACTATATTCTTGCCCGCATGCTGCCGAAAAATCCAAATACTTACAAAAAAGAGACTATCCCATGAACTTCTTCATGAGGATAACCCCTTTTGGATTTTTCATTATTTCAGATTAGGCACTCTTCTTAGCAAGCTCTGCAAGTGTCTTGAAGCCCTCTGCATCATTGACAGCCATCTCTGCGAGCATCTTTCTGTTGATGTCGATGCCTGCAACCTTTAATCCGTGCATCATCTTGCTGTAGGTTAAGCCGTTCATCCTTGCAGCCGCGTTGATTCGTGCAATCCAGAGTCTTCTGAACTGACGCTTTCTCTCTTTTCTGCCCGCATAAGATGAAGCCAATGCTCTCATAACGGACTGCTTTGCAACTCTGTACTGCTTCGATCTTGCTCCTCTGTATCCTTTTGCAAGCTTCAATACTCTGTTATGTTTCTTTTTTGCGTTTAAACCGCCTTTAATTCTTGCCATCTTCTAAATCCTCCTAACAAATATTCAATCACTTTGCCGTTTCCTACAGATACGGTAAAATTTTCTTCATGTTCTTAACATTGGTTGCATCTGTGATTGCAGCCTTTCTAAGATTTCTTTTTCTCTTTGCAGTTTTCTTTGTCAAGATATGGCTCTTATAAGCTTTCGCTCTCTTTAACTTCCCTGTTCCTGTTACTTTAAAGCGCTTTGCAGCTGATCTGCTGGTTTTCATTTTTGGCATAACTGTTTCCTCCTATACTTCAATATTGCTTCTATCTTTTAACTGACCCAAGCCTGCTATCCCTGATAACTGCTTATCGTTTTTCAGCTAAAAACATTGTCATACTTCTGCCTTCCACCTTTGGCTCTTTCTCAACCACTGCGATATCGCTCAGACTCTCGCCGAAATCAATGAGAATATGTTTGCTGTTCTGCATGTGCGCCATCTCACGCCCCCTGAAACGCAGCGTCACTTTTACCTTGTCGCCTTTGGTAAGGAATTTCCGGGCAGCATTTACCTTTGTGTTCAAGTCATTAGTGTCGATATTTGGAGATAAACGAATCTCTTTCACGTCAATTACTTTCTGCTTTTTCTTTGCTTCCTTCTCTTTTCTTGTCTGTTCATACTTGAACTTCCCATAATCAACAATCTTACACACAGGCGGCTTTGCCGTGGGTGCTATTTTTACAAGATCGACGCCTGCCTCCTCTGCCAATCGCATCGCTTCTCTAGAGGACATGATGCCAAGCTGCTCTCCATCCTCACCGATCACGCGCACCTCTCTGTCTCTAATTTGTTCGTTAATCATTAAATCGCTAATAACCTTACACCTCCATAAAATAATCATAAGAAAATATATAAAAATAGTAAAAAGTGGATAATCGCAGGATTATCCACTTTGTTTTCTATTTTTATCCAATCTATGCATGCAAAAAACATAATAGAATAAAATCAAAATCTTAAACGCCTATAAGCCCGATTGCCATAGGGTGAGAGTGGATACTCTGCTTTCCTGTAAATGCCTGAGCTGCCTCAAACATGAATACTTTACCACAGTATCTGCTCTCTGTCAATTACTTTTTCCGTTAATTTATTATTTAATTTATTATTATTTCTCCCGGAATGTCGCGCAGAGTGTCTCGCCGCTTGTGCCTGCATGATTTCCCTTGATATCTACATGCTCTGCATTGCAGCGATAGTCCGTGTTATATACACATTTTACTGCCTCACAGTCAATGCTGATATGCTGGCTTGGGTGAGAAACAGCGCTTGTAAAACTATCACCGCTCCTTTTATGAAAGCTCTCGCAGCAAGTGTCGTCACAGTCACAGGAATGCTTGCCGCCCACCATGATATCGCCCTTACAGCAGCAGTGGTCTTTATTATAGGTACAATTGCATACGCCACAGGTTAATTCAGACATAATTACCTCCTATTTGTCACAGCCTTTATTCTGTACTTCCAACAGCATCGTTTCTGTCAGAAGTACATCTTTCACAATGAACTTCGGAGCTGTACAATCAAATAAACTGCACAGTTCCTTACGGTTAGTATGTCTGAATTGACTGTGTGTTATTCCTGATTTTAATTAAATTTTTTATTTTTCTTCTACTGGCATCTCCTCGCGGATGGTCTTGTTCCTGATTTCCTCTGTGATCTCTACAATAAAGCTGTCAAGCGACTTTGCACCCTCATCACCGGCAAAACGGCTTCTGACAGATACCGTGCCATCCGCCTCTTCCTGCTGTCCTACCACAAGCATATACGGCAGTTTATCCAGTCTCGCCTCACGAATCTTAAATCCGATTTTCTCAGAACGACTGTCAACCGTCGCGTCGATGCCCGCCTTTTTGAGCTTCCTGCACACATTCTGCGCATACTCCTCATATTTGTCAGAAATCGGAAGAACGCGTACCTGCTCTGCACAGAGCCATGTCGGGAACTTTCCGGCGTACTTTTCAATCAGCCATGCAAGCGTGCGCTCATAGCAGCCCATGGAAGTTCTGTGAATGATATACGGACGTACTTTGTCACCATTCTGGTCAATGTAATACATATCAAACTGTTCTGCAAGCAGCGCATCCCACTGAATTGTAATCATCGTGTCTTCCTTGCCGTACACATTCTTTGCGTTGATGTCTACCTTTGGACCATAGAATGCCGCCTCTCCGACATCCTCCACAAATGGGATGTCAAGCTCTGTCAGAATATCCCTGATATGCTGCTCTGTCTCATTCCATACCTCCGGCTCACCGATATATTTTTCTTTGTTTTCAGGGTCCCATTTTGACAGGTGATACGTCACATCATCATTGACTCCCAGCGTCTCCAGACAATATTTCGCGAGAGCGAGACAGCCTTTGAACTCCTCTACCATCTGATCCGGTCTGACGATCAGATGTCCTTCGGAGATTGTAAACTGGCGTACTCTGGTCAGTCCATGCATCTCTCCTGAATCCTCGTTTCTGAATAGGGTGGACGTCTCACTGTATCTGCATGGAAGGTCACGGTACGATTTCTGGGTGTTTTTGTACACATAATACTGGAATGGGCAGGTCATCGGACGAAGCGCATACACTTCCTTATCCTTCTCCTCATCACCGAACACAAACATGCCTTCCTTATAGTGGTCCCAGTGTCCTGATATCCTATACAAGTCCGATTTTGCCATCAGCGGCGTTCTCGTTCTCATATAGCCCCACTCGTTGTCCTCCAAATCCTCGATCCAGCGCTGGAGTTTCATGATCATCTTCGTGCCCTTCGGTGTAAATAACGGAAGCCCCTGCCCGATGACATCCACGGTGGTAAATAATTCCATCTCACGCCCAAGTCTGTTGTGGTCGCGGCGTTTTGCATCCTCCATGCGCTCCAAATGCGCTGCAAGATCTTCTTTTTTATTGTAGGCTGTTCCATAAATGCGCTGCAGGCGTGCTTTGTTGGAGTCCCCTCTCCAGTATGCCATGGAGGACGATGTGAGCTTAAATGCCTTCACGCCTTTTGTGCTCATCAGATGCGGTCCTGCACACAGGTCCACGAAGCCGCCCTGATCATAAAAGCTTATCTCGGAATCCTCCGGCAAATCCTGTATCAACTCTACTTTGAACGGCTCGCCCTTTTCTTCCATATATTTGATTGCCTCTGCCCTCGGAAGCGTAAAACGCGTAATCTCATGATCTTCCTTGATGATTTTTTTCATCTCTGCCTCGATTTTGTCCAAATCCTCTCTGGAAAACGGATCGGAATCAAAATCATAGTAAAAACCATCGTCAATAGCGGGTCCGATTGTAACTTTTGCATTGGGAAACAGGCGCTTGACTGCCTCCGCAAGCACATGGGACGCCGTATGCCTGATGACATAGAGCGCTTTGGGGTCTGTCGCCGTGATGATGTTGAGTTCACAGTCATTCTCAATCACAGTTCTCAAATCTGCCAACGCACCGTCTATTTCACCCGCACATGCCACACGTGCAAGTCCCTCGCTGATGTCCTTTGCGATGTCAAAAATTGATTTTGCTTCGCAGTACTCTTTTACAGAGCCGTCTTTTAATGTAATCTTCATGTTATCCTCTCCTTTTTTGCTCTTTCGCCGGGATATTAGCTGTCCTTGCGGGCGCCAAGCATCATGTCGTCCGCTTTCGCTTTGTTTCCGCATCCGTTTTTCGATCCGATTGTGTTGTTGCTCAACACGGTTACTCTGCCGCTTTTCACCGGTGACAATAAAAATCCAATCAGGATTCCCACCACAAGGCATAACGCCGGCAACAGATACGCTCCATACTTTGTTTTGATTTCTTCCATAATGATACGCTCCTTTATTCATCCTATTATATTTTGAAAATTAATGGACCATGCCTTTTCTTTTTTCAGCATACCCATCTTCGCCGCGGATTTTTTTGAACTGATCCAACACATCACTGTCGCAGGATCCAATCTGTATATCCGAATAAAATTCTCCTACTCTGAGCCATGCAATCGTCTTTGTGTCCTGATTCAACATGACAGCACAATACCGGTTATAATATCCGTCAAACCGGACAAAAAGAGGTCGAAACGACTCCTCAAGCAGCTCTGGGGCATGCAGCTCTCTTGCAGGGTATCCTTTTATTTTGTAGGCAGCGCTGACAGGAAGTCTGCCGATCGCTTCCATCGCAACACTTTGAATCATCATCTCGCAGAAGGATTCCATGCAATACTCATACTCCCAACCAGAATCTGGCACACTCTCCTCCCACAGCATACTATGCGGTTCAGCAAGATCAATGCCGAGATAGACTTTCTTGCGTTTCCCATGACAGAGCACTGCCAGCACATTGTCCTTTACAAACAGCTCCTCAGGCTTTAGCAGACGGCGCTTACTGCCTGTCAGCACACAGTCCTTGTCAACTGCCAGATACAGTGCCCTGACCACTTCGGGCAGCTTGACGCCAAGCCTGTTTTCTGCAGTTTCGATCTCTTTTTCTGCAGTTTCATTTCTGTGCAAGTCCAGCATTTGGGAGACTGTCTCTATAAATCTGACCATATTCCGAATCTCTTCCTGACAGTTTTTGTGATTCTGATAAAGCTGCGGCGGTTTGTCGCCGCGCCGTTCGTTCAGAACTTCATCCTGAAAATATTCGCCCTCAAAAACCTTTCTGCCCTGCATATCTACTGTATATTCTCCGTACATAATCCCTCCGTTTCCATGCACCGCTTCAGCAGAACGCTTCCTCTGCATAGGACTTTTTCCTACCCGCGATGGGCACCTGTCATCTCTGCTGAACGATTCCCTATAAGTGCCCGTGTGCAAAAAATCCCATGCACTACATTCCTGTAATGCATGGGACGTGTCAACGCGGTTCCACCCTGCTTGCCTGTCTCAATCTACACAATACCAATATAAAACAGACCGCTCATTGATTATAACGGAATCACCGGACTGGATTGGAGTCACTCCGAGGTAGTTTTCAGATATCTCCTGCAAAAGCGCTTTCAGCACAGACGGCGCTCCTCTCTGATACATTGCAATATCGTACTCGTCTCATCATCGTTTTGTGTCATTCATTTTGATATTATTATATTATCTCTAAAAAATGAATTTGTAAAGACTTATTTTTCAAATCCATCGTAAATCCATCGTAACAGTTCAGCCTCCGGCATCCTGTTACAGGCATCAAACCACTATGCTTTCTCACGGACTTCGCAGCGCAGTGAGAAGTCTTCAAAAGCCCTGATGCATTCTCCATTTTTTGACCGGTCCAGCACGGCATGGAAAATAAAGTCAAAATACTGCCCCATCCCCTCATCCTCTAACAGCTCTTTCCACCATGCTGCAACCTGTCTCGGGTCATTGCGAAACACGCCGCAGCCATAAGCGCCCAGCACCAAATTCTTTGCTCCCTGTCTGGCAAAGATTGCAAGTGCCAGTTTCATTCTCTGCCGCATAACGCGCTCCGCCTCTGTACGGTCCTCACCTTTCAACAGCACCTGCCCCATATTGACTGCAGGCAGCGTGAGCACAGACGCTTTAAAGGGCTTTTCCACCAGCTGGAATCTGCCATCTCTAAAAAATACAACGTCAGGCGAATAAATGGCGTGGTTTGTGTACATCATGGAACGCTGCGCGCGGTTCTTCTGGTAATATTCTTCGTTCGCTGTCAATGTCCTGTACAGGATACTCGACGCTGCCAGACTTTCCTCCTGCGCCATTGCACCGTTGATAAATCCGCCGCCCGGATTCTTGGCACTGGCAAAATTCAGCACACCGATCTTCTCTTTTCCTTCTTCCGAAAGTCTGCGCACTGCATCCACTGTGGATATGTTTTCCACACATACGCTGATTTGTACTGCCCCGCCGGACTTACTATACGCTTCGATCAGCTCCCGCGCCTGCTGGGGCGTGATCAGAAAACTGCCGCGCACAGACGCCTCCATATCGGATTGAATATCTATCCGCCTGTCCTGATACAGATAGTATCCCTGTTTCATAATTTCAAGCGTCTGTCTTGCTGTCGCTTTTCTGTCCATACGAACCCTCCGTTCTTGCCATCCATAGAAATTTTTATGTTCTTTTTGCAAAAAGCGATGAACTTACTGCATAGAGCACAGCCAGCCATCGCTTGATGATCCATTATTTATTTTTGCCGCAGCACTTTTTATATTTCTTGCCGCTTCCGCACGGACAGGGATCGTTCGGGTAGATTTTGTTATCCTTGACTATGGTCGTTGATGCTTTCTGTTCTTTATAAAGCGCTTTTTTCGTCTCCTCATCAAAGATTGTATTCCACTCTTCGAGGTTATACAGCCAATCTGCCTCTGCCCCTACCATATTTTTGTAGAGGCGTGTTTTGTCAAACCCGAGGCTTACCTCTGTATCCTCGTTCATCTCCTCAATCGGATTCTCTGTCTTTAGGCTCTCATTGATACCATCGAGGAATCCTGTCATCGTCATGATATCCACATTATATTTTTCTGCCAGCTCCTTTACAGTCCCTCGTACCTCCTCGTCGGGATTTGTCAGAAGCTGTTGATAGATTTCTTTTTCTTTCTGAAAATAATCAATCCAAAGTTTTTGAAGTGTATTCTTATCCGTCTGCTCATTGTAGGCCATCCCTCTCCACTGTTCTAATAAAGTCTTTTCTTCTGCCATGATCTCTAACACCCTTTCGTTTTTTACTTTATATTTTTAGATATTTCTGTACCGTCATGAAATCTGCGGTATATCTTACATAATAATACTGTCCGTCGTTCCCTGCTGCGCTTTTTCGTACTTCGTTCTTATACAGACAGTAACAGTATATACTAAACTTCACGGAAAGTCAAAGGTTTCTCCGTTGCTTTTTATCTTGCTTTTTTCTAGTGGAAAGACTATAATCACTTCTATAAATATCGCTGTACGCCACTTTATCAAAACACCCGCAGAAAGGTCAGGTACTGTATCATGAAAAAATCCCCCAGACAACTCATTGCCATTGCTGCGCTGACCGCCATTGTGCTGCTGGTCACTGCGTTTGTCATCTCTGCCTTCACCGCAGGTCCGGGCGAAGCCGGAAACCGTTTTATGGCGCTTTTATTTGGCATTATTTCGGTTCCGCTGCTGGCGTGGCTTTTGTTATTTTGTATTGGAAGAATGCAGCATAAGCATACCATCGCTGAGTTTTTTCCCGAAAAAGAAAACTCAGATCCTGACACAGATCCTGATGAAAAATTATAGTAGACATTCGTCTGGCATTATGCTATTGAGCTTTGCGCTCCTTTTTGTTTGTATGCAATAGCGTGAAATGGAGGAAATTTGATGATGCGTAACGAAGTTTTATTGATCCTGAGCCTGATTTTAATCTATACCTGTGTTGTGCTTTTTTACCGTTTTCTGGGAAAATCAGGTCTGTACTGCTGGACGGTGCTTGCGACGATTGCCGCGAATATTGAAGTGCTGATTGTCGTAAATGCCTTTGGCATGGAGCAGACTCTTGGCAACATTTTGTTTGCCTCTACCTTTCTCGTCACAGATATTTTGAGCGAAACTGAGGGAAAACGAGCCGCAAACAAAGCTGTCTTGATCGGCATACTCACCTCGGGCGCTTTTATTCTAATCTCACAGTCCTGGATGCTTTACACGCCAAACGACAGCGACTGGGCATTCCCTGCCATCGCTTCGGTGTTTGCCAACACGCCGCGCCTGATGCTCAGCAGCATCATTGTCTATGCGGTTACACAGGCATTTGATGTCTTTGCGTACCATGTAATC
>CAMWJQ010000163.1 GCA_947174615.1 uncultured Lachnospiraceae bacterium | reverse complement strand
GAGTCGGTGGATATGTGTCTTGCAATACAGGAAATGAGGGAAGAGAGCAGAAGCGAGGGCAGAATACAAGGCAGGAGTGAAGGAGAACTGGAAGGAGCAATAACATTTGCAAAAGAGTTAGGGATATCCAGAGAGGAAGTAAAAAAGTCGTTTATGGTGAAATATGAAAAAAGCGAGCAGGAAACGGAAGAACTTATGAGGCGATACTGGAAATAAATACTTAGGTGGTGAGGCTTAGAAGAGCAAAGGATTTACAGTTTTGAAGCGTAATTTTAATCTTGTAAAGAAAAATTGCTTGACACCCATCACCTTTTGTAGTATTCTAATAAAGTCGCATAACAATAAGAGCGGAGGAAGTGGCATGGAAACAGGGAATCTGGCAGAAGAAAATGCAGTAAATGGATTGAAAAAACGGGAATATAAGGGTATGCTCTATGATTTTTATGGTGATCTTCTGACACCACATCAGAAGAAACTGTATGAAGATGCGATCTTTCATGACTTGTCCCTGAGTGAGATTGCGGACGAGCAGGGAATCAGCCGTCAGGGCGTACATGACCTGATCAGGCGGTGCGACAAGATATTAGTGGAATACGAAACAAAACTTCGTCTGGTGGAAAAGTTCTCTAAGATCAAGCAAAATATCCAACAGATTAACCAGCTTACGGATGATGAGCAGATAAAACGATTGTCGAATGAAATAATGGAGGAGCTTTGATCGGATGGCATTTGAGAGCTTAACGGATAAACTTCAGAATGTATTTAAAAATTTAAGAAGCAAGGGTCGTCTGACGGAAGCAGATGTGAAGTCGGCGCTCAAGGAAGTCAAGATGGCACTTCTTGAGGCGGATGTAAACTTTAAAGTCGTAAAGCAGTTTGTCAAGTCCGTGGAGGAGCGTGCGATAGGCTCCGATGTTATGAATGGCTTGAATCCCGGACAGATGGTTATCAAGATTGTGAACGAGGAAATGGTAGCCTTGATGGGATCTGACACAACAGAGCTGGAATTGCAGCCCGGCAAGGCGATGACCGTGATCATGATGTGCGGTCTGCAGGGTGCAGGCAAGACGACTGCTGCGGCAAAAATTGCCGGAAAATTGAAGTTAAAGGGCAAGAAGCCATTGCTTGTGGCGTGTGACATCTACAGACCGGCTGCAATAGAGCAGCTGAAGGTAAATGCAGACAAACAGCAGGCGGACTTTTTTTCGATGGGAACGAATCATAAACCTGTCGATATCGTAAAGGCGTCACTGGAACATGCGGCAAAGAATAATAACAACGTTGTGATTATAGATACTGCCGGGCGTCTGCATATAGATGAGGAAATGATGGCAGAGTTGCAGGAGATCAAGGCGAATGTCGAGGTGCATCAGTCCCTATTGGTGGTGGATGCCATGACTGGACAGGATGCTGTCAATGTGGCGAAAGAATTTGATGATAAGGTAGGTGTGAGCGGTGTCATTCTCTCGAAGATGGATGGCGATACCAGAGGCGGCGCGGCGCTTTCGGTAAAGGCGGTCACAGGAAAACCGATCTTATTTGTAAGTACCGGCGAAAAGCTGACAGACATGGAGCAGTTCTATCCAGATAGGATGGCAAACCGTATTCTGGGTATGGGAGATGTCCTCACGCTGATTGACAAGGTTGCCGAGGCAAATCTTGACATGGATGCGGAGAAGGAAAAGGAGATGGCTTCGCGTCTGAAAAAGGGCAAATTTGACTTTGAAGATTATCTTGAGAGTATGAGTCAGATGAAAAAGCTTGGCGGTCTGTCGAGTATTCTTGGCATGATGCCCGGTATGGGAATCAAGGCGAGTGATATCGAGGCAGCAGTGGACGACAAGCAGCTTGCGCGCATGGAGGCGATCGTATTGTCCATGACACCCGCAGAGCGCAAGGACCCGAGGTTGTTGAATCCGAGCCGGAAACACCGGATTGCCAAAGGTGCAGGCGTGGATATTGCAGTGGTTAACCGTTTCATCAAGCAGTTTGAGCAGTCTCAGAAGATGATGAAGCAGCTCCCGGGAATGATGGGAGGTTTTGGCGGAGGTAAAAAGGGAAGATTTAAACTTCCTTTTTAATACATTAATATTTTAATAAACAATAAAAGAAAGATTTATGAGGTGAAGAAAAATGGCAGTAAAAATCAGATTAAGAAGAATGGGTCAGAAGAAAGCTCCTATCTATAGAATCATTGTAGCAGATTCGAGATCACCCAGAGACGGAAAGTGCATTGAGGAGATCGGCACATACAATCCAAACACAGATCCAAGCGAGTTTAAGGTAAATGAGGAGCTCGCAAAGAAGTGGTTGTCAAACGGCGCACAGCCGACAGAGGTCGTTTCTAAAATTTTCAAGGCTGCAGGGATTGAAAAATAGGATGAATCGGACACTCATGGAGGTGTGAATGATGAAGGAGTTAGTCGAAGTTATCGCGAAGGCTTTAGTGGACAATCCTGATGAGGTAGTCGTTACAGAGAAGGCAGAGGGTAAGAATATCACTGTAGAACTTCATGTAGCACCGACCGATATGGGGAAAGTGATTGGCAAGCAGGGCAGAATTGCGAAGGCGATCCGTTCTGTGGTCAAGGCAGCATCTTCCAAAGATAATCTGAAGGTGGATGTTGAGATTGTGTAAGGTCATAAAAGGGTGTTCTGATGAACACCCTTTTATTTACGCAATACTGTATTAAGGAACTGTGAATAAATTACTTATTTTTTAACAGTTCCTAAAGCATAATTATGGGGAATCAAAAGGAGGATTCATGGAGGATTTATTGCAGGTAGGGGCGATCACGCAGCCGCATGGCGTTCACGGAGAAGTAAAAGTGTTTCCGACCACAAATGATGTGAGGCGTTTCAAGAAGCTCAAGGAAGTGATCCTGGATACAGGAAAGGAAAAGAAGACTCTTGAAATAGAAGGCGTCAAGTTCTTTAAGCAGTATGCGATCCTGAAATTTAAGGGGCTCGACAATATCAATGACATTGAAAAATATAAGGGAAAGCCTTTGCTTGTGACAAGGGAAAACGCTGTAAAGCTTGGGCGCGATGAGTATTTCATAGCGGATCTGATCGGTCTGGCTGTGTATGATGACCAGGACCAGTATCTAGGTATGCTGACGAATGTGATCGAAACTGGGGCTAATGATGTGTATGAGGTAAAGTTTGAGGACGGCAGGCAGGTGTTGTTTCCAGCGATTAAGCAGTGTATTCTTGACGTGGATATGAGCAACAGGAAGATGAAAGTACACATTATGGATGGACTGTTGGAGTAGGAGAGGATTTATGAATTTTCATATTATGACTCTGTTTCCGGAAATGGTGCTTGAAGGGCTGCGTACCAGTATTATAGGACGGGCGGAGGATAGGGGCTGCATCTCCATAGAGGCGGTAAATATACGTGATTATACACTGGATAAGCACAAGAAGGTGGATGACTACACTTATGGCGGCGGGGCAGGCATGCTGATGCAGGCGCAGCCTGTGTATGACTGCTGGCAGGCACTGGAAGAGAAAATTGTCCAGCGCAAAGGTACAAAGAGCAGGTCGAGGGTCATCTATGTGACGCCGCAGGGAGAGGTCTTTCATCAGAAAAAGGCGGCAGAGTTGTCACAGGAAGAGGATCTCATTTTTCTGTGCGGGCATTACGAAGGAATTGACGAGCGGGTTTTGGAGGAGATTGTTACAGACTATATTTCTATAGGGGATTATGTGCTGACAGGCGGAGAACTGCCCGCGATGGTGCTGATTGATGCAGTGTCAAGGCTTGTGCCGGGGGTGTTAAATAATGGAGAGTCGGCACAGACAGAATCTCATGCAAACGGGCTGTTGGAGTATCCACAGTACTCAAGACCGGAAATCTGGCATGAGAAAAAGGTGCCGGATGTACTTCTTAGCGGACACCATGCGAACATTGAAAAATGGCGTACGGAGCAGTCTCTGGCGCGCACCAAAGAACGTAGACCCGAACTGTATGAAGCGTATATAAAATCTTGTCAATTTTTACAAAAATAGAGAGAGGAAACTGTTTAAAAGTGAAATTTTAGAAATTCGCTCTTTAAAAATACCGGGATATAGTGTATTATTAGGAAGGTAATATGTTCAAGTAAACGAATTATGGTAACACATTTGATATAAATATGAGAGGACAGCAATGGATTGTAAAGAAGCACAGCGCTGTATTCATTTATTCTTGAAAGATGAGTTGGATTTGGATACAGCATATCAGTTTGTAGAACATATATCTTCCTGCAGTGAATGTATGGAGGAACTTACAGTAGAATACCTTTTGCTGGAGGGGATCAGCAGATTGGAGAATGCTGAAGATATTGATGTGCAGAGTGAACTGGAGGACAGGCTGAATCGCACGATTACGCGAAAAAAGATATATAAACAGCTCAAAGCCGGTCTTTTTTTAGTTGGTTCTATGATTGTATGTATGTTTTTGCTGGGAGGAGTTTAGCATGAAATCAAAGATTTCATGCATCCTGATTTGTACGCCCGCTAAAGCGGGCAGATGGGAGTTTAGCGTGAAATGAGTAGGATTGTATTGATAGATGGAGAGAGTATTTTACAGAAAGCGTTTTACAGCGTGCCGATGATGACGGATTCGACGGGGTTTCACACCAATGCCATCTACGGTTTTTTGAATGTTTTGTTCAAGATTGTGGAGGAGAAACCAGAGTATTTGAGTGTGGTATTCGAATCCAAGGAAACAGATGAACAGAAGGCTTCACAGAAGATGCCAGCGGCGCTGTGTGAGCAGATTCCTGTCCTGAAAGATGTTCTTTCGGCGATGAAAATTTACCTTGTTGAAAAGGCTGGATACAAGGTAACTGATTTGATTGGGACCATCGCAGCACATTCGGATAAAGATCTGACAGTTGTGTCAGATAATCGGGATTTTTTGCAGTTAGCATCAGAACATGTCAAGGTTAGCCTGATTGTGACTGGCGGAGGAAAGACCGAGTTTGTGAACTATGAGGCGGCGCCAGCACATTTTTGTGAATCTTTGGTATTGTCAAAGGCGCTTGGTATAGGGGAAAAGACAGCAGCGAATCTGCTGGATACTTATGAGTCGATTGAGGAGTTGTATGCGCATATAGACGAGCTGCCGCAGAAAAGCATTCGGGAGAAATTAGAGGAGAATCAGGAGAACATTGACAGCTATCGGGAAGTTTATAGGATAAATTCCGATATTGAGATTGATTTTTCAGAGAAAAGAGCGTGTTTGGATACAGGCAGTATTCTTACGCTGGAGGCGGACACCTGTTTGCGGCAGCTCTCTCTCAGCGGTAAATTTGAGCAGGAGGGTCTGGAACATCAGACGCCGGCAATCAATCTTGACAGAGATATCAAAGTTGTCGAGATCGGGACAGCAGAAGATGCCAGACATGCTTTTGAGGTGGCGATAAAGGCTGGAAATGCAGCAGTTCGGATTATATATGCCAAGGCGAAGGACTCTGGGGAACTGGGGACGTTTGCCAACGGACAGATGCATCTGCAGGTGGATGCATCTGAGGAGATCTTTGGCTGTCTGCTGTGCGGTGGTTCTGAGAATGAGCGGAATGTGTATTTGATTGAGAGTGGAGGGGAAATCACAGTATCATTTCTGCAAGAGCAGATTGAGCAGATGCTGCTGGCAGATCAGATGACAGTCTCCGTGTTTGATGTTAAGAATGATTATAAGAAAATGGTTTCAGCCGAGAGTGACAGGGCACTCTCAGCATATGCGCTGACCAAAAATATTTATGACTGTAAGATTGCTGCATATCTGGTAAATCCACTTAAAAGTGATTATGCTATCACAGACATTGCGGACGAATATCTTCATATTCAGTTTGAGAAGTGGGCTGAGGTGTTTGGCAAGTCCGATCCTGCTTCTGCATATCGAGGCAGGCGGAAAGAGTGTCTGGCATATCTGGCAAAGGAAGCATATTGTTTATACAAGGTCAGACCGATCCTGGAAGCGGCGCTAAAACAAAATCACATGGAGAAACTGTTTAGAGAGCTGGAAATGCCGCTTACGTATGTGCTGTTTGACATGGAACGGGAAGGGATTCTTGTCAAGCCGGAGGAATTGAAGGCGTATGGGGAGGCATTAAGCGGCAGGATTCGCGAGCTTGAGGACGCAATTCACGCAGCGGCAGGTGAAACATTTAATATTAATTCACCAAAACAATTGGGAGAAATATTATTCGAGAAAATGAAACTGCCTGACGGTAAAAAGACGAAAACAGGCTACTCGACAGCAGCGGAGGTGCTTGAGAAACTTGCGGCAGAATATCCGATTGTCAAGGATATACTAGAATACAGAGGGCTTACAAAGCTCAAGTCCACTTACGCCGAGGGGCTTGCAGCATTTATAGATGCAGACAATAAAATTCACACCAATTTTAACCAGACGATTACAGCGACAGGAAGACTAAGTTCAACAGAGCCAAATTTACAGAACATCCCAATGCGCATGGAACTTGGCAGGAGGATTCGAAAAGTGTTTATTCCACAGGATGGCTGTATTTTTATGGATGCAGATTATTCTCAGATTGAACTCCGCGTGCTGGCACATATGTCAGACGATGCGCAGTTGATTGAAGCGTACAGGATGGATGAGGATATTCACAGGATCACGGCGTCGAAAGTGTTTCACACTCCCTTTGAGGAAGTTACGGATTTGCAGCGGCGCAACGCAAAGGCAGTGAATTTCGGAATCGTATACGGCATCAGCTCGTTTGGGCTAAGTCAGGATCTGAGTATTACGCCTAGGGAAGCAAAGGAGTACATTGATGCATATTTTAAGACGTATCCGGGAATCAAGAAATTTTTGGATCAGATGGTGGAAGACGCCAAGGATAAAGGATACTGTGAAACCATGTTTGGCAGGCGCAGACCCGTTCCAGAGCTGAAGTCTACGAATTTTAACCAGCGTTCCTTCGGTGAGCGCGTTGCCATGAATTCCCCAATACAGGGCACGGCGGCGGATATCATCAAGTATGCGATGGTTCATGTGTATGATGCGCTGAAGAAGAAGGGATTGAAGTCTAAACTCATTTTGCAGATACATGACGAACTTTTGATAGAGACAAGGTCGGACGAGATTGAGGAAGTGCGGTCGGTGTTGTCTCATGAGATGCAGAATGCATGTAAGCTGGCAGTCGATTTGGAGATTGACCTTCACACAGGCTCAGATTGGTATGAGGCGAAATAGTGTGAATGATTCGTATGCCCGCTTAGGCGTGCAGATGGGAGTTAGCATGAAAATCATAGGGATTACAGGAGGCGTCGGTGCGGGGAAGACGCAGGTGCTTTCGTATATCGAAGCGCACTACAGGTGCAGGATTGTCAGGGCGGACGAGGCAGCGCATAAATTATATGAGCCGGGACAGGCATGTTATCAAAAACTGGCGGCGCTTTTGGGACAGGAAGCGCTGAACGCTGACGGCACGATCAATAAAGCCGAGATGGCAAAACAGATTTTTCATGACAAGGCATTGCTGGAACGCGTCAACAGCATAGTTCATCCTGAAGTGAAGCGTTATATTTTAGGTGAGATTGCACATGAGCGGGAGAAAGGTACAGCGGATTACTTTTTAATCGAGGCGGCGCTTTTGATTGAGGAGCAGTATGATCAGATTGTGGATGAATTGTGGTATGTGCATTCGGATGTGGCAGTGCGGAAAAAGAGACTTGCAGAGAGCCGGCAGTACAGCGCGCAGAAGATTGCGGATATTATGCGGGGACAGCTGAGTGAGGACACATTTCGAAAACACTGTCAGGTGGTCATTTCCAACAATGGCGATTTGGAGGAAACCTACAAACAGGTCAAAGATATAATGGGAGATTGAAGAAGTATGAATGAAGTGAAAGTGAACGGAGAGGATCTTGTATTTGGACTTGATATCGGTACGAGGAGTGTTGTGGGTACTGTGGGTTACAGACAGGGGGATCGTTTTGTCGTGACAGCACAGGAAATCCGTCAGCATCAGACGCGTGCCATGCTTGATGGACAGATTCATGACATTAACAGAGTGGCAGCGACGATAGCGGATATCAGACAATCCCTGCAGGAGAAAATTGGCGTCAAGCTTGATGAGGTGTGTATTGCTGCTGCCGGGCGCGTGCTCAAGACGATGAATGTGCATGTGGATATGGACCTTGACCGAGAGCGCAATGTTACAAAGGATGACATAAACAATTTGATTTCATTGGGAATTGAGCAGGCTTTTTCAGATTTTCAGGAAAAGAATGATACCGATATGCATTTTTATTGTGTAGGGTATTCGGTAGTGCGTTATTTTCTGAACGGTCTGTGGATGGGGCAGCCAGAACACCATAAAGCGCGGGTGATTGGCGCCGATATGATCGCGACATTTTTGCCGGATGATGTTGTGGATGGACTCTACAGTGCGGTGGAG
>CAMWJQ010000162.1 GCA_947174615.1 uncultured Lachnospiraceae bacterium | reverse complement strand
GTACTGCTCAATATACTCCTTTGGCGATCCATTCATCTCCACATCATAAAGCCGCTTTGACTGCTCCAAGAATTCCCGCACTTTGCTCTGGTCAAGCTGTCCTTTGTCATCCTTCCACGTCGGTGCGCACACCGGCATAAACCGTCTCATAATGCCTGTCGCCGAGCACACAGTCAGGATGCTTGTATCAGGGTATGATTCCCTTGCCTTCTCCGCCATATCCGCTATCGACTGGTAATCCTTTGCGCTGTCCACATAATTTTCATCCCCTAAAATAACAGGAATACAGAACTTCGCCGGAACAGCATATATCTTGTCATCAGTCTGAACCCTTTCAATCAAATTCCTGTATAGTCCGTCACGCTGGTCTGTTTCATTGACTACATCAGACAAATCCATCAGCACACCCTTTTCCGCATAGGTATCAATGTTGATGCCATCCAGCATGATAACATCAGGACCGCTGCCGCTAAGCAGCTGTGTATTTAGCTTTTTCAGCGCATCCTCCCTTGTGACGCCGCCTTCATCCATTCCAATCTGATACTCTATGAACATATCCGGATACTGTGTCTGATATGCCGAAATTGTCTGTTTCACCAGATCGTCCTCACTCAGGCTGTAAACTGTAATCTTGTCATTTGGAACGGTAGGCACTGCCGCATCATAAGCAAATTTCACGATTTTCCCGCCGTTATACACTGCAAAAAATTCATTTTTGTCATTCATCATCATCGACATTATGCTGTATGTCGGATCTCCCAGTGAGGAAAGGTTTCCATCTATCACCTGCTCCACTGCACCGCCGCCGATAACATGGCGGTACAAGCCCTTCTCTCCCGCTACATAGATGGTTTTGTCTGCGCCCAAAAAAGCATATGCTGTGTACCCTGATCCCGTCCACGCCATGTCCTTATAGTTTTCCTCGATAAAATTGTCTAACACCGCATCCTCAATAAAGATCTTCTTTTCCAAATCATACAGAAAAATCTTCTCAAAGGTCATGCACATCAGAATGCCGTCTCTGCATTCGATTAAATCTGTGGTATCTTCGAGTGTCACAAGCTTTTCTGATGTTCCGGCACTGATATCCACCCGGTAAATATTTCTGCACCTTGACGCAAACACATACAGTGTTCCCTCCTCATCAAATGCCAGTCTCCTCAAAGTCGAATCCGTATCCGGCAGCTCGATGGGTATCTGCTTCGCAGTGTCGTCCGTGTTATAAATATAAAGGTTAAAATCATATTCACTCTCTGTCCCGTCTCTATTGTCCATGCCGACAATGGCGATCGTTCCATCCTTTGCGATGGCTGACGCCGACGGATAATGCTCCTCAATAAAACCAGCAAACCCTTCACTCACCTCGGCGTTCCATGTCTCACCGCCGTCCTCAGACACAATCTTCTGCGTTGAAAGACTGTTCAGAAAAACCATCTGTCCATCGCTTAAAATCTGCCGCTCCACCTTGTCATAAAGATTTTCACCCTCAAAGACTGTTGTCTCCACATAGCGCCCCATTCCGCTGCCGTCTGTTTCATCATTCTGCCCAGACTGGACAGTGTTCTCGTCTGTCACACCGGTCTCGACCACAGCGCTTGAATCCTTTGCATTGCCGTTACTGGCACTCTGGTCCTTTGCACCGCATCCTGCAGCTGTGATGCCAACTGCTGCCGCAGTAAATAAAGCCGCTATTTTAGTGAACATTAATTTTTTTCTCATAACTTCCCTCCTTATGTACCCTTTCTTTTTTCGTACATTGGCATTTTAGCATAGTTATCTCTAAGAAATCTCTAAAATAACATAAAACCACAAACATTTTCATACAGTGCAAAAAGAAAAAGCCCAGAAACTCCCGGCTTTTCATCTGCGCAAAACGGCGCGAAACCTCAACCGCTATGGTTGGGTTTCGCGCCGTAAAATGCGGAAGATGGGACTTGAACCCACACGTCGTTACCGACACAAGATCCTTAGTCTTGCCTGTCTGCCAATTCCAGCACTTCCGCGAACAAACATTATAATATCTTATTTCGACAATCTTGTCAACTGTTTTTTCAAAGTTTTATACAAAGTTTTATACAACTTTTATACAACTATATTTTTGGGCAGCTTGGTTCTTTGCCAAGCTGCCCAAAAGACTTCATATTATAATCTGTTCAAAATACTTCGGTTCAACTTTCCTAGTCAGCCACACACCATTTTCAGACAGATAAAATACCTGTCCATCACGGTACATGTCACCGCTGTGGATTTTCAGTGCCACGGGTTTTCCATGCCGCTTTCCCACATTGACTGCCGTCTCGACATCTTTTGACAAATGCACGTACAGCCGCCCCATCGGTTTGAGTCCCTCCCTTTCAATGCTGGCAAGAAATCCGGCTGCAGTGCCATGATACAAAAGCTCTGGCGGCTCCTGCTCCTTTAACCCGACATCTACCGGAATGCTGTGCCCTTGATTTGCACGGATTAACGTCTTATCCTCATTAAACGAATACCGCTGTTTGTTATCTGTTCGGACGATTTCCTCGAGAAGCGCTCTATTGATTCGTTTTCCAGTCCTCTTGATCCCCTCGATCAATTTGTCCACCTCTGCCCAGCCGTGTTCATCCAGCTCGATATAGGCTGCTTCTGGATGATGGCGCAGAATGAGGCTGATGAATTTGCTCATGCTGTCGTTTGACATTTTTTTCACGCGAACCCTCCCTGTACTAATCAAGCTTAAACTGTGACACTGCTTCCAGCAAATCCTTAGAATTATGATTTAGCGTCGCGGCATTTTCATTCAAATGCTTCACGGCATCCATCTGATCCAGAATCGTAGCGGACACCTCTGTCGTTGCGGAGGCGGATTGATCAGATACATCAGAAATACTCTGGATTGCAGATAATGTCTGATCTCTGGCAGCAGACATCTGCTCGATTCCATCTGTGATATCCTCCAGATTTTCTGCAAGCTTCTCCACATGCTGATTGATGCTGTGAAATAACTGAACTGTTGTTGTCAGCGCTTCCTGCTGGGATCCTACAATCTGCTCTGCCTGTTTGGCTGTCTGTGCTGTCTGCTGCGTCTGTGAATTAATTCTCGTGATAATATCCGATATCCCGCTGGCTGCATGGATGGACTCGTCGGCAAGCTTGCGAATCTCATCGGCAACGACGGCAAAGCCTTTGCCTGATTCTCCGGCACGCGCCGCCTCAATAGAGGCATTCAGGCTCAGCAGACTTGTCTGATCCGAAATAGAACTGATCATATCAACAATTCCCTCAATTGTCTTGGATTCATCATTTAATTTATTGATTCCTACGATAATCGCATTTGTGATCTCCTGTGTATCTTTCGATCTGCTGTTCAGTTTGTCAATTATGTCAATTCCCTGATTCACATAATTTTTCGTATCATGCGAAATCATTTCGATAGCGCTGGTATTGACAGACAACACGTTTATCTTGTCGGACAATCCCGCCATCTGTTCCAGACACTTCTCGGCTTCCCCTGCCTGTGATGAAGCGCCCATCTCAATATCGGCAATCGCTTTGCAGATTTCATCAGAAGAAGCAACTAACATTGCTGAGGTCTGTGCCACATCATCCGAGGAAGACTCCACAAGTCCACTTGTCTGATTTACCTGATACAGCAATCCTTTCATATTAGTAATCATACTGTTAATGCTATGTCCAAGAACACCAAATTCGTCCTTTCTCTTTATAGCGACGCTTCCTGTCAGATCACCGTCGGCTGCCCTTTCAAGCACCACGACAATCTGGCGGATAGCTTTATGTATACTGAGCGCAAGGAACAATGCTATCAAAAGGGCGATAATAATTGCCGCAATCGTAATGCTGATTGTCATATTGCGGATCTCATAAGCCTGATGCAGCATTACTTGTTCCGGCACCAGACATGCCACGCTCGACCCTGTATCGCTGATTGGCGTACAGACAAAGAGATAATTCTGGTCGTTGTATGTAATCATGGATGCGTTCGTATCTCCCGAGGACACTGCTGTCTGGAAAAAATCCTGCCCCGAAAACACTGCCGCCTGCTGTGTTGTATTTAAGATCTCTGTTCCATCGGGAGCGATATATCCTATAATAATGCCATCATCAAGCTCTATTTCATTTAAGACTTTTGTAATTGCCTTCGCATTGATATCAATCACTACATACCCGTCAAAATTTACAAAGGACTGTACAAACGAAGCTGCATAACGGCTTCTGTCAATATTGAGTTTCGCGTCCAATTCCCCATGCGAACCCATCCAAACACCATCTTCTGTATGCTCAGGGACTGTAGTTTGGAAGGTGTTGATAAATCCATTCTCAAGTGTTCCGGCAGAGGAGAGCCCCTCTCCGTAAGAACCAAATACGGTGATTGTATTGATAAAATCACTGGCGCTTGCAGAGGACTGAACAGTGTTGTAGAGAACGCTCCAAAGCATATATTCATGGGGCGCATCATTCCGATAAGCCCCACGGTAATATTTGTAAAATTCGCTGTTGTCAACAATCTTCTGCGCTTCTGCGCTGATCTGCGACATGCCAAGCTCCAGATAGGAAGCTGTCGTTATCACGGTACTGGTCATGCTCTGCAGGTAGGACTTGGACATCGCAGAAAATGATCGGTTATAGGAAATGGTGCCAAGAAATATAATCAGAATGATAACAACTGTAAATCCCGCAATCAATTTCACAGCAATATTGTTTAATTTGTTAATCTGTTTCATAAGATGGCTCCCCTCCTTTAATATTTCCTGTTTTCAATGTAATCTGCTGCTGTGTCGGCAGGAAAAAGTTCTTCCTGCACATACACTCTCTTGTCCACAGGGTCGCCATTTAATACTTTACGAATCGCATCGACAAAAGGTTTTCCGCTCAATGGATTGCACTCCATCGTACAATTGATTTTCCCCTCGATCATCGCTTCAAACGCCGCCTTGACACCATCAAAAGAAACAATCACAATATCCTTTCCCGGACGGATTCCATTCCGCTCCATCACCTCGATCGCACCGAGCGTCATATCATCATTCTCACTGATCAGAATATCAATATCCAAGTTCTGTTCGAGTACCTTTTCCATATTTTCAACGCCGCCGTCATACTTAAAATCACCGGAGGCTTTGTACACAAACTCATAGTTTCCGGCAATTTTCAGCATCTCCTCAACACCCTGTGTCCGTCCAACCTCCGCGCTCGCACCGATCGTTCCCTGAAACAGCGCCACTTTTATTTTTTCCGTACCTGTATGATTTGTTTTCATGTACTCGATGATCCAATCCGCAGCTTTGTATCCCTCCAACAGAAAATCAGAACCAACCCAGCAAGTGTAAAGCGTATCATCAGATGTATTCAATGTACGATCTACTAAGATCACTGGGATTCCCGCTGCCTTTGCCTCCCGCAAAACATCATCCCATCCTTCTGACACCAACGGACTAAATCCAATGACATCCACATCCTGTTCAATAAAAGAACGAATCGAGGCAATCTGATTGTCAAGGCTGTCATTGGCATTCTCTAAAATCAGCCGAATGCCGTTCTCCTCCGAACAGTTCTGTTTAATGGAATCAATATTGGCAGCATTCCACGTCGCGCCAGAGCCCGACTGCGCAAAACCTACAGTGATAACAGCTTCACTTTCTTCAGCCTGGCTGCTCTCTTGTTCCTCATACTCCGAATGCCTTTGCCCACAACCAGCAAACAGCATTGTACAGGATATCAGGAAGATACTAACAAATAATTTTTTCCGAAACTTTTTCCCCATCTTTTCCCTCCGTCTGCATTTCCGTTAAAACTTCCCACAGAAGTGCACATTTTTGTATAATATGAACATTGATATTCGTGCTCATTATACGCTTCAACGCAAATATATTCAAGACATTTAGGTTAAATAGAGAAATTTTTGTTAAAAACCAACAAATATAGCTACTTAAACTTTTCTAATATGATACACTCAAACGCCTCCATCATAATCTTCCCATTGATCACTTCCCCTGTCTCGATGTTGGTATATGGCTCCAAAAACTCCACATATGCAGCCGTTCTGTTAAAGTTCTGCAAAAACCACAGACTCCTGTCACTTGCCCGGCGCTCATTTACCGTCACGCCCATCGGGAATTTCACATTCAGACGGCACTCTAATTCCTTTTCATGCAAAAGCATTCTGTAAAAAGCCCTTATAAAATCCATCTCATTCATTGAAGCAATATAATAGGCTTCCCCTTTTCCATAAATATTTCTAGTCAGCGCGGGATAGCCTGCATAAAAATCATGCTGGTACTGCGCAAGCACCTCGGCGCTTTTTGCGTGCACCAGACCACACAGCCCTGTGATTTGGTAAGATTGTCCCTGAAACCGGATGCTGTTCTCACAATAACCATCCGGCACATCAACCTCCTCCGGCGCAATTCCCAAAACATCCTCTAACGGATGCTTTTCGAGATAGACCAAATCTGTATCATCCACTTCCCCGCTCCAACAGGTCGTCACATAACAGCCGCCTTTATCCACATACTGCCGCACCCTGTCAGTGTAGCCCTTGCGGTAGAGGTAATTCAGCGGCGCAACCACCACGTCGTATGAATCCAGCTCGCAGTCCATATCAAGAATATCCACATCGACACCCAGCTCCCAGAACGGGCGGAAGTATTCCAGAAAGACGCTCTGATATTGAATATGGTTGTCGATGGCATTGGCGTCCTCCACTGCCCACCAGTTCTCCCAGTCAAATATCATGGCAATCCTCGCCTGATTACAGGTGCCAAGCACTTTTTCGGAAATCTGCAAAAGACGTTCACCGAGACGTGCCACATCACGAAAAACCCTCGTGTCTTCCCCGTATTTGTGATCGACGACTGCACCATGATATTTCTCACTGCTTCCTCTGCTCTTGCGCCACTGGAAATACTGTACGCTGTCAGACCCGCACGCAACTGCCTGCAGCGAGGACAGCTCATGCATTCCCGGTCTTTTTAAGCGGTTCTTTTCCCGCCAGTTCACAACAGACGGCGTGCTCTCCATCATCAAAAAATTATCCCGTTTCAAACTGCGCACCAGACTGTGAGCAGCAGCAGCCTCCGCCGCTGTATCCAGCTCGTCCGCGCCGCTGTGCCAATCCGGGTAGCAGTCCCATGAAACAAAATCAAACGCCTTCGCCCACTGAAAATAATCCAGCGGACGGAAAAATGCCATCAGGTTCGTTGTGACAGGCAGACTGCTATACTTGCGCACTGTGCGGATTTCCTCTCTGCAAAAATCAAGCTGCTGACTGCTGACAAAGCGCTTCCAGTCGAGATTCAGCCCATGCAGCAGATTTTCGCCGCGCGACGAGGGACTTTTGATCTGCGCCCAGTCTGTGTAGGTATGGCTCCAGAAGGCTGTCCACCATGCCTTGTTCAAAGTGTCCAGTGTGTCGTACTTTTTCTGAAGCCACTCTCTGAATGCCTGCTGGCAGTTCGCGCAGTAACATGCTCCATCAATACCATTGTTGCCAATCTCATTCGAAATATGCCAGCTAATGACGCCCGGATGCCTGCCCAAACGCTCCGCAAGCTTCTGGTCGATCCGTCTTGTCTTTTCCCGCATTACCAGCGATCTAGGGCAGTAATTATGCCGCTTTCCCGCATCATTCCGAACGCCGTCCTCGCGGACTTGACGCACCTCCTCATACTGGTCTGTCAGCCAGTGCGGCATTGCCCCTGTCGGCGTGGCAAGAATGGTATGAATGTCATTATCATATAAGCGCTGAATGATTTCCTCCAGCCAGTCCAGCTCGTATCTGCCCTCCTCAGGCTCCAGCATACTCCATGCAAAAATGCCCAGCGACACGCAGTTTACCCCCGCCTTTTTCATCAGGCGTACATCCTCCTCCAAGATCTCTGGACAATCCAGCCATTGATCTGGATTGTAATCTCCTCCATGTAAAATACGATTTCCTAATCTCATCAATTTTGCGCCTCCACAATTATCTTATTTCTATCAGTCTGTCCTTCGCAATCCGCGGTACCGGCATCTGTTCTACAATGTTCAGATAAGTCTCTTTGTCAGCGTTCAACAGCTTCTCATAAACGATATTCTTCTCATTGTTATCCATCTGTAACTTGGTAATTGTTTTTTGCAGCGCTTCTTTTCTCTTCCTGTCTGCCTGATGCTTGCAGCGCACTGAAATCTCATACTGCGTATTGCACTGTATCCCTTCAACCGTCACACTCAGGCGTCCATTGTCGTCCACTGCTGCCGGATACGTTTTTCCGTCTGCAGATACAGTCGCTTCACCCGACAACATATTGCTGAATACGAACTTATATCTCCTTGGTTCTGCAAACTGCATTTCAGCAATACAGCAAAATGTCACCGACTGGACGCCTTCTCCTGCCTTTGCCTCAAACGTTGTATCCATTTGTTTCCCGTCCTGCTCCTCATGCAGCGTATAAC
>CAMWJQ010000161.1 GCA_947174615.1 uncultured Lachnospiraceae bacterium | reverse complement strand
GGTGTGGCCAAGGAGCTGGTATTGGCGCGGCGGACCTGTGGCGTGGTGGTGGCGTGGGGGCTGCTGGTACTCAATATTATCCGGATTATAGCACAGACGCCGGAGCTTGCGACGGCTGGCGGTCAGATGACAGGGCGGCTCATCAGGGACAGGCAGCGGCTTTTGTACAGTGTGCTGTGGATTGTGTTTAGTCTGCTCATGTATGCCTATCGATATGAGAAGGTGTGGGTCTTTACGGCGACTCTTCCGTTTGCGGCATTTTTATTTTCACCGAACACGCTCGCCTCAAACTGCCGTTTTCTCAGGAATTACAGCAATGGCATTCTGCTCAGCTTTGCGCTGGTGACAGTTTTTTGTCTGGCGCACAGACCCCATCATTACTGGATGCTCTATCGCTATGGCGGCATGTTTCACACGGTGGCGTGCACAGGGATGTATCTGGCAGTCGTGTTTGGCGTAGCGCTTGCAAAGCTCTATGGAAAGCTAAAGACGCGAAAGAGTATGCTTGTGTTCTGTTTTCCTGAATATTTTGTGACAGCGTGTGCGGTCGGGTTTATCCTGCTCTCGATGTCGAGAACGGCGTTTCTCACCACTTTGGTGACGGCGGCAATGATCGTAGCCATCACCGCGGTGGCGTATCACAAGGGCGTCGTAAGGATACTGTCAGAACTGGGGATGCTGACGGCGGTGTGTCTGTTGAGTTTCCCAATGGTGTTTACCGCAGTCAGAATGATTCCGGCAGTGGTGAATGATCCTGTGCGCTATGAGATTGAGTTTCAGGACAGGAGCTTTATGATCTATGAGGGGGATCCAATCGACTCGGACAAATATATGACCGTGCGGCGCTTTTGGGCTACCCTGTTTGGCAGGTTTCAGACAGCAGGAGACGGGCAGGAGGCGGATGCGAGGGGGGGCGGACTCACAAGGAGAGAAGCTGGTGCGCTTGCGTTTGCGGGAAAGGAGCTGGCAGGACTGGAGGGGCGCAGTTTTTCGGAGGAGGAGAAAACCGATATTTCGGATATTTCGGATATTCCAGATATTTCAAATGGAAGATTTGAAATTTTTCAGGATTACATCAATGCGATTCGCTTTCGGGGGCATCCTAAGATGGGACCGGAAGATCCAAGAGGCGATGAGTATGCCCATGCGCATAATTCTTACCTTCAGGTGGCATATAATTTTGGGCTGATTGCGGGGCTTCTGTTTCTGGTGCTGTGTGCACTGACGTTTTGGCGTGCAGTCAAGCTCTTTCTGGATTATGGCAGCAGGTACAGTATTGTGCTCATACCATTTTCGATCGTTGTTGTATTTGGGTTTATCAGTTTGACGGAGTGGGCTTATCATCCATGCATTCCGGCAGGTTTTGGCTTTATACTGATGCAGATGCTCTTGATGCGGGACTGTGAGGGGACCGCGAAATAAAGAGCCGGGAGGCAGAAACAATATTATGAAAAAGTTAAATCATCTCAATCTACAGCTTTTACACAGAAGAATCGTGCTTGTGATCCTCGATATCATGACAGTATGTGTCGCAAGCATCGCACCACTGTGGTTTCGTTTTGAATTGAATTACAGAGACATTCCAGAGGTATACCTGAGCTCGGCATGGAATATTATGGTGCCGAATGTGGTGATGACACTGGTAATCTTTTATGTTTTTAAGTTATATCACAGCCTGTGGGCGTTTGCGGGGACAGCGGAAGTGCAGAACATTCTGGCGGGGTGCATATTAAGCGCGATTCTGGATTTTGCAGGGATGCGGCTTCTTGACTATCCGATTCCCAGAAGCTATTACTTCACCTACGCGCTGGTGCTGACTGGTATTACCACCGGCACCCGGTTTTCGTATCGTATCATGCGGGGGATGCGGCACAAGGCACAGAACCGCAAGAATGGCACACGCGTGATGATTATCGGCGCCGGAGATGCCGGAAACACAGTCATCAAAGAGATTGTCAACAGCAGTTACAGCACCATGACGATCAAATGCATCATTGATGACGATGAACATAAGTGGGGCAGGTTTATACAGGGAATCAAGATTGTCGGCGGGCGTGACAGGATTGTGGAATATGCGGCATTGTATGGCATTGATGAGATTTTTATTGCGATACCGTCCGCAAACCGTGCGACGATGAAGGCGCTCGTCGAGATCTGCAAGGAGACAAGCTGCAAGCTTCGGACACTGCCGGGAATCTATCAGCTTGTAAACGGCGAAGTCAATGTCAGCAAGCTTCGGGACGTGGATGTGGAGGATCTGCTGGGACGCGACCCGATCAAGGTGGATCTGGACTCTATTCTGAATTATGTCAAAAATCAGGTCATCATGGTGACGGGCGGCGGCGGCTCGATCGGGAGCGAGCTGTGCCGACAGATCGCGGGGCACAAGCCGGCGCGGCTGATCATTGTTGACATTTACGAAAACAATGCCTATGAGATTCAGCAGGAGTTAAAGCAGCGATATCCCAAACTCGATCTGGTGGTGCTGATTGCCTCCGTGAGAAATACAAACCGCATCAACCGCATCATGCAGGAGTACCACCCGGACATTATCTACCATGCGGCTGCGCACAAGCATGTACCGCTGATGGAGGTAAGTCCCAATGAAGCGATCAAAAATAATGTCTTTGGCACATGGAAGACCGCACAGGCGGCAGTGCAGAACGGCGTGAAAAAGTTTGTGATGATTTCCACAGACAAGGCAGTCAATCCCACCAATATCATGGGTGCAAGCAAACGCATCTGCGAGATGATCATACAGACCTATAACCGTCACTATGAGACAGAGTTTGTGGCGGTGCGGTTTGGCAATGTGCTGGGAAGCAACGGGAGTGTGATTCCGCTGTTCAAGAAGCAGATTGCGGCAGGAGGTCCGGTGACAGTCACTCATCCTGATATTATCCGCTATTTTATGACTATCTCGGAGGCGGTATCGCTTGTCCTGCAGGCGGGTGTCTATGCAAAGGGCGGCGAAATCTTTGTGCTCGATATGGGTGAGCCTGTCAAGATCTTAGATTTAGCCAGGAACCTGATACGGTTGTCGGGCTATAAGGTCGATGAGGATATCAAGATTGAATTTACAGGACTGCGGCCCGGGGAGAAGCTCTACGAGGAGATGCTGATGAGCGAGGAAGGGCTGACAGATACTGCGAATAAGCTGATTCATATTGGCAGACCGATTGAGTTTGATGAGACGTTATTCTATGTACAGCTCAACAATCTAAAACATGCAGTAGAGAATGAGTGTGAGGATGTGCGGTCTCTGATACAGGAGATCGTGCCGACATATGTGCCCAATGTGGGCGGGGAGGAGTATGAAAATGAAGGACAACATGAAACACAGTTCCATGAAACACAGTTCCATGCAAAACAATCCTATGAGAAACAATCTCAAGAGAATCTATCTCGCAAGTCCCACCATGCACGGGGATGAGCAGCGGTTCGTGGCAGAGGCGTTTGAGACAAACTGGGTCGCGCCGCTTGGTCCGAATGTCAACAATTTTGAGACGGAGCTGGCAGCATATACCAATTGCGGGTATGCGGCGGCACTGAGCTCTGGGACAGCGGCAATCCATCTGGGGTTAAAACTGCTGGGGGTCGGACAGGGGGATGTTGTGTTTGTGTCGTCACTCACATTCTCAGCAAGCTGTAACCCGATTGTCTATGAAAAGGCGGTTCCCGTGCTGATTGACTCGGAGCCGGATACTTGGAATATGTCGCCGGAGGCTTTGGAGAGGGCATTTGAGAAGTATCCGAAGCCCAAGGCAGTAGTGGTCGTACATTTGTACGGAACCCCGGCGAAGATGGACGAAATCACAGAGATTTGCGAAAGACACCATGTACCGATCCTGGAGGATGCAGCAGAGTCGCTTGGCTCTACATATGGCGGAAGACAGACAGGTACGTTTGGGCGTATAGGCATCTATTCATTTAATGGCAACAAGATTATCACCACTTCCGGCGGCGGGATGATGGTTTCCGCTGAGGAGGCGCTTGTGCAGGAGGCGAGGGTGCTGTCCACGCAGGCAAGGGACCCGGCAAGGCATTATCAGCATTCCAAGATCGGCTACAATTACCGCATGAGCAATATTGATGCTGGCATCGGACGGGGACAGCTCATGCATTTAGATGAGCACATACAGCGCAAAAAGGCAATTTATCAGCGTTACAGCGAGGCGCTTGCAGACATTCCGGAGATCGTCATGAATCCCATGAATCCCAAGGGCGATGCAAACAATTGGCTCTCTGGCATGGCGGTTGAAAAAGGCAGCAGTGTGACGCCGGACAGCGTGATGGATGCCCTTGAGGCGGAGAATATCGAGTCCCGTCCCATCTGGAAGCCAATGCATCTGCAGCCTGTCTTTGCGGACTGCGACTTTTTTAATCACAATGAGAGCGGCATGAGTGTCAGCGAGGATATCTTTGCCCGCGGCATGTGCCTGCCGAGCGATATCAAGAACACGGACGAGGATATGGATAAGATCATATCCATCATCAGAGCGCTGTTTGGCAGATAAAAGAGGATAAAAGCTATGTATCAGAAAGTAAAACGGTTGTTGGATATGCTCATATCGCTGACAGCGCTGGTGATACTCAGTCCTGTACTGCTGGTCACTGCGCTGCTGGTGCGCGTCAAGCTCGGCTCGCCGGTCATTTTTCATCAGGAGCGGCCCGGATATCAGGAGAAAATTTTTAAGCTGTGCAAGTTTAGAACGATGACAGACGCGCGGGATGCAGATGGCGCTCTGCTTCCCGATGAGCAGCGTCTCACGAGATTCGGCAAAATGCTGCGCTCTACAAGCCTTGACGAGCTGCCGGAGCTGTGGAACATATTGAAGGGCGATATGAGTCTGATCGGACCAAGACCGCTGTTGGTGCGGTATCTGCCCTATTATACCAAAGAGGAGCGAAGACGCCATGATGTGCGGCCAGGGCTGACAGGGCTTGCGCAGGTAAACGGCAGAAATGCGCTGGGATGGGAGGCACGGTTTGCCTATGATCTGGAGTATGTGGATCATCTCACCTTTGGCATGGATTTGAAAATCATATTCCTGACAGTCGCAAAGGTTGTAAAGCGCTCCGGAACGCTGTCTGGCGCAGAACAGGTGGTTGCAGATTTTGATGAGTACAGGAAAAAGGAGGCGCACGATGAATCAACTGGCACTGTTTGAGCAGCCGCTGCCCGTCACGCCAATCGCACCGTTAAGGATGGTGTGCGGGCAGAATCGGTTCTGGATCAAGCGCGATGATCTGCTCCCGTTTAGCTTTGGCGGGAATAAAGTGCGGAAAGCCGCGGAATTTTACAAAGAAATCAAGGAGAGCGGCGCAGACGTGGTCATGACCTACGGCAGCAACAGCTCGAACCACTGCAGAATCATTGCCAATATGGCAGCGGCGATGGGACTGCAGTGTCATGTCATCTCGCCGGAGGAGCATCGGGAAGTTTTGTATAACACAAAGATGGTGTCGCAGTTTGGCGCTGCCATTGAGACCTGCCCTGTAAGCGAGGTAGCACAGACGATTGAAAACAGGAAAGCATGTTTTGTAAACGAGGGAAAAAAGCCTTATTTTATCACCGGGGGAGGGCATGGCAATCCCGGCACGCACAGTTATGTCAGGGCATATGATGAAATCTGTACACAGGAGGCGCAGATGGGGGTGCATTTTGACTATATTTTTCACGCGTCAGGAACAGGTGCGACGCAGGCAGGACTTGTCTGCGGGCAGCTTCTTGCAAAGGACGAATCGCGCAGGATTGTCGGAATCAGCATCGCGCGGGAGAAGGAGCGCGGACGCGAGGTTGTCCGGGAGAGCATCGAGGCGTATCTGGGCGCGGACTATGATAAACTTTACAGGGACGATGCATTGATCTTTGAGGATGCCTACCGGTGCGGCGGGTATGGAATGTATTCCCCGGAGATACTGGAAGCCATCGACAGGCTGATGTCCGAGGAGGGAATCCCGACGGACACGACATATGTCGGCAAGGCGTTCTGGGGCATGCTGCAGTATCTTCAGGAAAAAGCCGTTTCCGGCAAGAAAATATTGTTTCTGCACACGGGTGGCACACCGTTGTTTTTTGATAAGTTGTAGAAATTGATATTTATTTGATATTTATGATAGAAAGGACTGTACTGCAATATGAATCTGTTAATATTAAGCTGTGGGACAAGAGATAAAGTGGTTCAGTATTTTAAGGCAGCTTTTGCGGGGAAAGGGCGTGTTGTCTGTACAGACTGCAGTCCCTATGCACCCGCGCTGTACGAGGCGGATGCCCACTATATTGTCCCGAGGATTACCGCACCGGAATATCTCGATGTCATCTATGAAATCTGTAAAAAGGAAGCGGTCACAGGCGTGCTCTCGCTCATTGACCCGGAGCTGTCTCTGATTGCGGCACATGCGGCTCAGTTTCAGGCGCTGGGCGTTACGGTCATCGGTTCGGACTATGCGCTGTGTGAGCGCACACTGAATAAATGGGAGCTGTATTGCTGGATGGAAGAGCACGGCTATCCCTGCGTGAAAACCTACTGCACGATGGAGTCATTCTGTGAGGCGGCTGCGCGCGGGGAGGTTCGTTTTCCCGTGTTTGTGAAGCCGATGAAGGGCAGCGCGAGCATTCAGATTGCCAGGGCGGACGACATGGAGACAGCGGCGTTTTTGTTTGCGCATGGGGAGCAGATGATCCTGCAGGAGTATATGACGGGGCAGGAGATTGGCGCCGATGTCTATATTGATTTGATAAGCAGGAAGGTCGTGTCCATCTTTACGAAAAAAAAGCTGGTGATGCGGGCAGGGGAGACGGACAAGGCAGTCTCATTTATGGATGATACACTCTTTGCGTTCATCACGAAGTTTGCGGAGGAGAGCGGATTTTCCGGGCAGATAGACATTGATCTCTTTGAAAAAGACGGGGGCTACTATATCTCAGAGGTCAACCCGCGGTTCGGCGGCGGATATCCGCATGCATATGCCTGCGGCGTGGACCATATGATGCTGATCCGAAACAATCTTATGGGCATCGAAAATCCAGTACGAATTGGCGGCTATGCGGTGGACAAGGTTATGATGAAGTACAATGAGTTGATGCTGGTAGACATGGTTTAATCAGGATTCAATCTTCACTTTTGTTTGAGCTTTTGTTTGAGCTTCTATTTGAGCTTCTGTTTGAGCTTCTGGTTGAGCTGGCATAGTCAGCAGGGGAGATACGATGGGAAAAATATTGATACTTGCCAATTCTGCGAGCGGGTTATATGATTTTCGCAATGAGCTGGTGCTTGCGCTATTACAGGAAAATGAGGTCTATGTCAGCCTTCCGGATGAGGAGAAGGCGCCGGAGCTTGCACGCGAGGGCTGCAGGGTGTTCCACACGCCCATCGACAGGCGCGGGGTGAATCCGGTGCGTGATCTGCGGCTGTTTGCCGATTACTTCCGGCTGATGCGGCAGGTGAAACCCGATGTGGTGCTCACCTATACAATTAAACCCAATATCTATGGAAATCTGTGCTGCAGACTTCTGCGGATACCGTATTTTGCCAATATCACAGGACTTGGCTCTGCCTTTGAGAACGGGGGACTGGTGCAGAAAATTGTCGTGCTTTTATATCGAAGCGCACTCAAAAAGGCATGCTGCATCTTTTTTCAGAACAAGGCAAATGCGGATATTTTTGCGCAGTTTGGCATCCGGGGGAAAAAGACAAGGCTGGTGCCCGGTTCCGGAGTCAATCTTGACAGACACGCCTGCAAGGAATATCCCGCAGAGACGTCCGGCATGGTATTTTTATATGTGGGCAGGCTGATGCGGGAGAAGGGCATTGACGAGCTGCTTTACGCGGCAGAGAAGCTCCACGAGGAAGATCCGGCGGTGGTGTTTGAGCTGGTCGGCAGTTATGAGGAGGATTATAAGCCGCGCATTGAGGCGTATGAAAAACGAAACATTGTGAAGCATGTAAGTTATCAGAAGGACATTGCACCTTTTTATCAGAAGGCTTGTGCAGTGCTGATGCCAAGCTATCACGAAGGGATGTCCAACGTGATCCTGGAGGCGTCCGCGAGCGGACGACCTGTGCTTGCATCACGGATTCCGGGGTGCGAGGAAGGTTTTGAGGACGGCGTCACGGGATTCGGCTTTGCGCCGCGCGACCGGGAGGCGCTTTTGCAGGCGCTGCGTCGGTTTATGGCACTGTCCTATGAGGAGCGCGCACAGATGGGGAAGAATGCGCGCGCGAAAATGGAGCAGGAATTTGACCGCAGGAAAGTAGTACAGGCATATATGGATGAAATTCAGCGAATTATGAAAAAAGGAGAAAACAGAAAATGAGCTTATACGAAGATATTGTGAATGGAAAAGAAAAACTGTCATTGGTGGGGCTTGGCTATGTGGGAATGCCGATTGCAGTGGCTTTTGCCAGAAAGATTCAGGTCGTGGGGTTTGCCTTAAATG
>CAMWJQ010000160.1 GCA_947174615.1 uncultured Lachnospiraceae bacterium | reverse complement strand
GCCAAAAGACACACAATATGCTGGAGAACAGGCAGACAGGAGAACTTACTAGGCGGGGCAGGCAGCTTATGGAGAAAACTGTTCCCGGAAAAGACTGGCGGAAGCAGAAAACCCCCACCCCATTCGCAACTCGGTTTTGAGTCAACTGGGACCGGTGGGGGGAGACTTTTCCAACTCTGAACAATTTTTGATAAGAGGGGGAAAGGGGAAGTTTAAAGCAGAATCTTCTAATTTAAGTCAGAAAAAATCAGTCTGGTAAAAGAGCAGAAAAATGCCTGCAAAAATTAACGGAAATGGAGGCGGTACATAAATGAAACGGAGGACATGGAAAGAGCGGATCAGAAAAGCCTGTAAGGAAGCTGGGACATATCGGAATTATTTTGACAACGTGATTGATACACTGTCAGGGATATTGGAGACAAGGGACAATGTGGAACAGAAGTATATAGAATCCGGGGCAGAGCCAGTTGTTAAATATACAAATAAATCAGGCAGTACCAATATGATTAAGAATCCACTCCTTAGTACATATGACGAGATGAACAAAACAGCGTTGATGTATTGGAAGGAATTAGGATTGACGCCTTCAGCTTATAAGAAAGTAACAGGAGACAAACCGAAAGATGGGGAGAGCGGAGGACTTGCGGCGGTACTTGCGGCGATTGACAGCTAAAGCGAAAAACTGGAAAGCAGTGCTGGATTATGCAGAGAGTATAAGGAATGGGAGCAAGGTTGCCTGTATCGAGCTTCGGCAGGCGGTGGACAGATTTTTCAAGGATCTTGACAGTGATAAATATGATATCAATTCCAAGGCACCTGAGTTCTGTATACAGATTATAGAAAAGACAATATGCCATCAGCAGGGCGAGAAGCTGGACGGGACTCCACTACGGGGAACACCGTTTTTGCTGGAACCATTTCACAAATTCATAATCTATAATTTGTTAGGATTCTACATTAAAGGAACGGAGATCGTAAGATATCATGAGGCATTGATTTTTATTCCAAGAAAAAATATTAAAACTACCTTTGCTGCATCACTGACATGGGCGCTGAGCCTATGGTATAGAAAATCAGGGAGTAAAGTATATGTGACCTCAGCTGCGTTGATGCAGTCACTTGAAAGCTTTGATTTTTTAGACTATAACATAAAGCGGATGAATGAGAATGCGAAACAGGGCGGATGCGTGAAAGTCATTGACAACAACAATGAGCATTCCATGTCAGCCGATTTCCCGGATGGTTCACTATTTATCAGGGCACTTGCGGCAAATCCTGATGCGCAGGATTCGCTGAACTGTAATATTGCCATCGTCGATGAAATTCATGCATTAAAACAACCTAAGCAATATAACCTCTTTAAAGAGGCAATGAAGGCGTACACGAATAAATTGATTATTGGTATTTCCACGGCTGGAGACTGTGAAAATTCATTCCTTGGAAACCGCCTGAAATATTGTCGGAAGATTTTAAACGGTACAGTGACAGATGAACAGTATTTTATCTTTATGTGTTGTGCAAACCCTGATAAGAATGGGGATATTGACTACACAAATCCTATCATTCATGAGATGGCAAATCCTGGTTATGGTGCGAGTATCCGCCCGGAGGAACTTTTAAATGACAGTTTGCAGGCACAGAATGATCCCCAGCAGCGAAAAGACTTTTATGCGAAAAGTCTAAATGTCTATACAGCAGCTATTAAAGCATATTTTGATATCGAAGAATTTAGAAGGTCAGACTGCAAATATAACTGGACGCTGAAAGAACTTTGCTGCTTGCCGATTGACTGGTATGGAGGTGCAGACATGTCCAAGCTGCATGATCTGACAGCTGCCTGTCTGATGGGAAATTATAAAGGGATTGATATAATCATAACCCATGCCTTTTTTCCCGTAGTGGCAGCTCACAAGAAGGCAGATGAGGACAATATCCCATTGTTTGAGTGGATGGACAATGGCTGGCTTACAATGTGTAACAGTCCAACAGTTAATTATGCTGATGTGGTAAATTGGTTTGTTAAAATGCGCAGCATGGGATTTAAGATTAAACAGGTTGGTCATGATAGAAAATTCAGCCGCGAATATTTTATAGGCATGAAAAAGGCGCGTTTTAACATCGTTGACCAGCCTCAATATTTTTATAAAAAGTCAGAGGGGTTTCGTTATATTGAGAAGAGTGCCAAGAACGGCACACTCTATTATATGCATTCAGGCGCATATGAATATTGTGTGGAAAATGTGGCAGCAGTCGAGAAAACGGATGACATGATTCAGTATGAAAAAATACAGACAGAACAAAGGATTGATATTTTTGACTGTTCAGTCTTTGCGGCAGTCAGATATTTAGAGAACTTGGAAAAGAAGCAGAAAGCACAGAGCTGGTGGGGAGACGATCATGAGAAATAAAAAAAGAAGGACAAAACCAAGGACAAGGAATGAGACGCAGAAAGAAGTAGGTTTTTTGATTACAGAAGCTGCTTATGATGTAATCTGCACACAGGGTTATACCCGTCTTGACCGTAACCCGGAAATACTCACCGGATGCCGCAGAATAGCAGAGCTGGTATCCAGCATGACCATTTACCTGATGAATAATACAGATAAAGGGGATGCGCGGATCGTGAATGCCCTGAGCAGACAGGTGGACATTACGCCAAATAGCTATATGACCCGTAAGACTTGGATCGATGTTATTGTGATGAATCTGCTTTTGTATGGGCATGGAAACAGCGTGGTAGTCCCTCTTACCAGTGGAGGAATGTTGGGAGACATGGTTCCGGTCAGCCCGTCGAATGTATCCTTTGTACCAGATGGATATAAATATCGTATTTATATCCATGGGATTGAGTATGATCCGGCAGATATTCTTCACTTTGTATTGAACCCGGACCCTGATAGACCTTGGAAAGGTATGGGAATAACAACAGCTATCAAGGACGTGGCAAACAATCTGAAACAGGCAGCAGCGACAGAAAAGGCATTTATGGAAAGTAAATGGCGCCCTTCGGTTATTGTCAAGGTAGATGGTATTTCAGAGGAGTTTAGCAGTCCGAAAGGGCGTCACAGGCTTGCAGAGGAATATCTGTCAACAAATGAGACAGGTGAACCGTGGCTGATTCCGGCGGATATGTTTGAGGTGGAGCAGATCAAACCACTTTCGTTGTCAGATCTTGCGATCAAGGATACTGTCGAGCTGGATAAACGGACGGTGGCAGCAATCCTTGGAGTACCCGCCTTTGTGCTTGGGATTGGCAGCTATGACGCGAAGGAGTGGGACAACTTTATAAATTCAACAATCCATTCAATCGCACAGGGGATTGAGCAGGAGCTTACACGTAAGCTGCTGGTATCGCCGCAGTGGTATTGGAAGTTTAACATAGCAAGTCTTTATTCATATGATTTAAAGACCACCGCAGAAGTATACAGCAGTTTATGCGCGCGCGGGATTGTAACTGGAAATGAAGTGAGGGACAAACTGTCTATGGCACCAATGCAGGAGCTGGATAAGCTGGTTATTCTTGAAAATTTTATCCCGGTAGACAAGATAGGAGATCAGCTAAAGTTAAAACAGGGAGGAGGGGAAAAAGATGGGCAGGACACAGATTCAGACAAGAAGCAGGGCATCTGATTTCACCACAAGGGAAGATGGCAGTGATCTGTACATAGAAGGATATTTTGCTGTGTTTAACAGCAATTATGAATTATGGAAAGGAGCTACAGAGTCCGTTGCACCCGGAGCGTTCGCAAATACGCTTGGTGATGATATAAGGGCACTAATTGATCATGAGACACGCCTTGTTCTGGGGCGCAACAAAGCAGGTACGCTGGAACTCAGGGAGGATTCTCATGGTTTGTGGGGAAAGATCAGAATCAATCCGAATGATACAGATGCAATGAACCTGTATGAGCGTGTCAAACGGGGAGATGTAGATCAGTGTTCGTTTGGATTTGATATTACGGAGGAGACAACAGACTTTCGTGAGGATGGTACTGTCCACTGGACAATCAAAAGCGTTAAGCTGTACGAAGTAACTGTATGTACATTTCCGGCATATACGGAGACAAATGTCTCTGCACGAAAGCAGGATTTTGAACAGATACTTAGAAGAAAAAATGAGGCATGGAGAACCGCCATGCAGACAAGGTTGAAAGGAGATCAATAAAATGGCATTGAAGGCACTGATGCTACGGAAAAAGATTGACACAGGAAAGAAAGCGCTGGAAGAACTCAGAAAAAAAGAGATAAGTTTTCAGACTAGGGAAGCGGAGCTTGAAACGGCAATCGAAGAGGCTGAGACAGATGAAGAGAAAACGGCTGTAGAGGGCGAGATCGAGCAGTTTGAATCCGATAAGAAGCAACATGAGGAGGAGGCAGGGAAACTTGAAGCCGAGCTTGAACGTCTGGAAGCGGAACTTAAAGAGGAGGAGAAACGGACTTCCAAGCTTGAAGAACAGATAAAGGCACAACACAAAGAGCAGAATACAGCAATGAAAGATCAGAGGGAGGGAACACCAGTTATGTCAAATAGGTCAAAATTTTATGGATTATCCATTCAGGAAAGGGATGTATTTTTTGCCAGGGAGGAGGTTAAAAATTTTATCAGCACTGTGAGAACAGCAATCCGTGAAAAACGGGGGATTACAAATGTGGGGCTTGTTATCCCGGAGGTCATGCTGGAGCTGTTAAAGACAAAAGTGGAAGAGACATCCAAACTGTTAAAGTATGTCACAGTAAGACCTGTGACAGGTAAAGCAAGACAGCGCATCATGGGCATCATTCCAGAGGGAATCTGGACAGAAATGTGCGCAAGCCTGAATGAGCTTGATTTGAGTTTTAATGACACAGAAGTAGACGGATTCAAGGTAGGCGGATATTTTGCCGTACATAATGCAATTATTGAGGATAATGATGTCAATCTTGTGTCGGAAATCATCAATGCCTTGGGGAAGGCGATTGGAAAAGCGCTGGATAAAGCGATTGTTTACGGGACAGGCACCAAAATGCCGCTGGGTATTGTCACCAGACTCGCGCAGAAGGCAGAACCGAGTGATTACCCTGCTACATCGAGAAAGTGGGTGGATTTAAGCACCAGCAATATTACAAAAGGCACTGGTGCCGTCGGAATTAAACTGTTTCAAGAGATTCTGGGAAAGACCAAAAGCATCAAAAATGATTACAGCGAGACAGGGCTGATATGGATTATGAGCAAAAACACGCATACAGATCTTGTGATTCAGAGCATGGATAAGAATGCAACTGCAGCGATTGTGGCAGGCATGAATATGACGATGCCTGTGATCGGCGGCGATATTGTGGAACTTGACTGTGTGCCGGATGGAGATATCATTTTTGGATATATGGACATGTATCTGCTTGCAGAACGTGCAGGCACGAAACTGTCAACAAGCGAACATACAAGATTTATCGAGGACCAGACAGTATTTAAGGGCACTGCGCGGTATGATGGCAAGCCTGTGATTGCGGAGGCGTTTGCAGTGACAAATACAGGCAATGTGGAGCCAACGAAAACTGCGGTATTCACACCTGGTAAGCAGAATACATCTGACGTGCCGGAGGGCAGCAGTGGAGATAGCGAATAAAAAGAAATGGGCGTGGTATCATGACGAAGGAGAGTATTCTAAAAATATTAAAGACAGACTTACAGATCTGTGCGGATGCCTATGATGAATATTTGAAAAAGCTCATTATTCTTGCGAGTGATGCCATCACTGATGAAGGCATAAAGCTTGATATGAAGTCGGAACGGGACTGTATGTTGGTAGAAATGTATGCAGCATATTTGTACAGAAAGCGAAAGAATGAGAAAACGGCTATGCCAAGGATGTTGCGTTGTATGCTCAATAACCGTATAATCCGGCAGAAAGCAGGGGGCGGATAATGGATGGCACAGCATACTTGATACAGGAGACGTACAGATCGGACAAAATAGGGCAGTATATTTCTGGCGGAGAAAAAAAGGAGATACTGGTATCGGAAGGACCACTCACACGCACAGAATACTTTAAGGCAGGACAGAGTGGAATGAACCCAGAAGTTATGCTGACAACTGCGGCAGTAAACTATTCTGGAGAAACCATAATAGAGTATAAAAATGTGCGGTATGGAGTATACAGAACATATCTCAGACCAGACACCGATGAGATAGAACTTTACCTGCACAAAAAGGCAGGTATATAGAAAGGCGGGGTAGAATGTCTGTAAAGATAGATAATCTTGCGGAAACTGTCATGAAGGAACTTAACGCATATAGTGATGAAGTTTCGGAGGCGCTTAGGGAAAGTGTAAAAGAGGTTTCAAGGGAAACTGCGGTAGAGATCAGGGAGACTTCGCCCAAAAGCAGTGGAAAATATAAGAAAGGGTGGAAAAGTAAAGTCGTTCATGAGTCCAGAACGGATATCAGGACAACCGTGTATAATTCTGCAAAACCGCAGTTGACACATCTGCTGGAATACGGTCATGCAAAAAGGGGAGGCGGGCGTGTGGAGGGAAAGCCCCATATTCGTCCCGCGGAAGAAAAACTTGAAACGAAACTGGAAGGAAAAATAAAGGTAAAATTAAAATGACGCTTGAGGAGTTTAAAAAAGTGCTTGAACAGGCAGGTTTTCCAGTTGCATACCATTCTTTTCCCAAAAGGGAAGTTCCGCCTATGCCCTATATCATATACATAACGCCGTATTCAAACAATTTTAAAGCGGACGGCAGGGTGTATAGTTCATCGCTTCACATTCAGGCAGAACTATACACGCAGGTGAAGGATGTGGAAGCAGAGACTAAAGTGGAACTGGCATTGAAAGAGTTTTATTTTAGTAAGACTGAGACGAGGATTGATGCTGAGAATTGCTATCAAATTATTTATGAATTGGAGGTTTAGGAATGTCAAACAAGAAAAACAAAGTCAAATTTAATATTAAAAATGTGCACTATGCATTGAAAGAAGATAGCAGAATCGGATATGGGAAACCAATAGCAGTTCCCGGCGCAGTTTCTGTAAGCTTTGAGGCAAAGGGGGAACTGTCACCATTTTATGCAGATGGTATTGTATATTATGTATCATCGTCTAATGGCGGATATGAGGGTGACTTGGAGATGGCACTGATACCAGACCAGTTTCGTGTTGATGTTTTAGGTGAGGAAAAAGACGATAATAATGTTATGGTCGAAAATACCAATGCACAGACAAAGGCATTCGCTCTTGGGTTTGACATTGATGGTGATATCGGACCGACAAGATTCTGGTTTTTAAACTGTACAGCAACAAGACCGTCAACAGAGTCCTCGACTACAGAGGATAAGAAGGAACCAACTACAGATAAGATTTCACTGACATGTGCGCCGAATCCTGATGGAAATGTGCGTACTAAGACAACAGAAGATACGCCGCAGGAAGTATATGCAGTATGGTATGACGCAGTATATCTGCCAGTTAAAGCACAGGGAGGCAGTACATTATGACAAAAGAGATATCTATAAGCGGAAAAATGTATAAATTCAGAAGTACGGCAGCGATACCAAGAATGTACCGTTTAAAATTTTGCCGTGATATATTTGTGGATATGGAAAAACTGTCAAAGGACATAGAGATCAGTGACAATCCGAAAGAAGCCAGCAGCATTCCAGTCAATTCTCTGGAAATGTTTGAAAATATTGCATATCTAATGAATAAACATGGAGACCCGTCACAGCCTGATGATATCAATGTGTGGCTGGAACAGTTTGACACATTTAATATTTATGAAATTCTTCCAGAAATTTTGGCACTCTGGAATCTCAACAACAAGGGAATGTCAGAATCAAAAAAAAAGGACGCAAGGTAGACAGAGAGGTTAATACCGCATTGTTTCTGCTCAGGGCAGTACAATGTGGTATTTCTGTTTCTGATATGGAATATCTCACGATTGGCATGATTAATGACATGTTTATTGAGATGAAAAATGATGAATATGATTATCCGCTGATAGCAACGCAGGAGGATATTGACAATCTATAGGGGAAAGAAATGGGAGCAAACGGAAGGATAAAAGGAATAACGCTTACAATCGGCGGAGATACACAAGGGCTTGAAAAAGCGCTGTCCAGCGTCAATAAAAATATAAAAACTACACAGTCTGAATTAAAGGACGTTGAGCGTCTGCTAAAGATAGATCCAACAAACACAGAATTATTAGCTCAAAAGCAAAGACTGCTTGCAACGACAATCGGAGAGACAAAGGAAAAACTATGGGCTTTAAAAGAAGCGGGTGAGCAGGCAAATGAGGCACTCGCAAAGGGGGAAATATCACAAAGCCAGTATGATGCATTACAAAGGGAAATTGTTGAAACAGAGAATACCCTGAAAGGATTAGAAGAGCAGGCTGGTGCGACGGATGAAGCAATAGGAGGGCTGGGAGATCAGGTAGAAGATTCGGCAAAAGCTTTTAATCAGATGAGTGCTACAGG
>CAMWJQ010000159.1 GCA_947174615.1 uncultured Lachnospiraceae bacterium | reverse complement strand
ATTCCGCTTTTTTAGTATTACTTGGATTTATATTTAAGTTTGCTAAGATATTCTAATTTCGATCAACCGCGTAATATTCATACCCCCCCCCGCATTTATAACTGCTTCTTTGAAATATCCTTTTCCGGGTCCTACTTCCAAAACCGTTGCCTCTTTTGTTTGTATCAAGCTGCAAAGATAATCAAACAATTTTTTATTATTTTTCACCATCATCTGCGCATTTTTGTCTGAATGTGAATTTTTCAAAAAAATATCATATGCTGCCATAATTAATTCCTTTCCTTTAGTATATATTTTATATGATTTAACTCCTACTCATTTCTATATTTTATAACTTGCAATGAATATTCCCCCAATAATAAACCCCACCCCGACGAGTTGTTCCTTTCGAATAGTTTCATTTAACAGTAAATATGAAAAAATCATTATAAAAATATACGTAATTCCATAAGCAACTGGCGAAATATACGTCAAATTAAATAGCTGTAAAATATACATCCATAAAACAAAACTTACTAAATAAAGCATGATTCCAAACAGAATCACCCAGGATATTTGTACTTGAACTTTTTCTTTACTTACTGCAAAGCTTGTATTAATACCACCTTTTTTTATTAATACCATCCCTACCGAGGATGTTAGTATATATACTAACAACAAAATCCAAGCAATCATTTTACTTCTCCTTTGCATAATTGATTACCTCATTCATCGCTGTCACAATTTCTTGTCCCAATTCACCACTTAGTTCAAAACACTTTTCCTGTCCTTTGATAGCCATCGCATACTTTTTAATGCACTCATCATGTCCGTATAAAAGATTTCCCCTCACCATTTTAAAACCATTTTTTATAAACCCTGCCCAAAATTGGATAAAAAAGGCAATCGAAGTTCTTAATACATCTTTTGCATAATGTTGATTATCATTTTTCAAAACAATTAGAATGTCTTTAAAATAATCATATATCGCAATTTTCTTTTCTCCTATTAAAATTAACCCCCATTCACATATTGGTGAATTAAAGTTCATATACATTTGAACAGGAATTTGTCCTGCGCTTAACTGTGCTGCAAGAAAACGAGGTGTGTTATCATCTTTAGCATTAAATACTGCATGAGCATTTAACACTTTCAATTTTCCCCCAAATCTTCTGGCACTATAAAAAAAGTGGGCGGCTTCATCATAAAATAAACCTAATGGCAACTCATTATACCATACAGGAAGCCTCCGATCCCTATTGCTTAATTGAATTTCAAGTATAGATTTTATTTTTCCAAGTTCTCCATTACTATATCTTCTATATAAATCTGACATACCTTTTGAAAATTGAAAAGAATGCATAACAAACAGCACTAGGTTATCTCTTTGAGCCTGTGAAAGAACATCTTCGCATTCCTCCTTATTCATCATCATTGGTTTTTCCACTAACACATGTTTTTTTAGGGTCAAACTCGCCTTTACCGTTGGATAATGCTGTTTAGGCGGTGTTCCTATAACAACTGCGTCCACATTTTCTTTGAACCATTCGCAATCTTGCAGCTGAATATCAACACTGTCTGATTGATTTATAACTAAGATATTACAATTTTTCAAGCATGCGTGCTTTTTAAGGGTCCTTTTAATTTTCTTATTTTCATCACTTATGATTCCTACAATTTGTAATTCATTATTTTTTAATATGGCAGGAATATGACGTGTATTCGAAATATTCCCAGCTCCAATTATACATATTCTTATTTTGTTCAAAATGTTTACCCTCCTGCTTAATATAGTTCATATTGTTATTCTTCAAATGCTTTAATTAGGTTATGTGCAGTATTTGCCCATGTAAATTCATTAATTACTCTATTATATAATTTGTCTGCCGCAGTTACTCTCATCTGCTTATCTTCTATTGCCTCAATAATTTTTGTTTCAATTTCTTTTATGTCATTTTTATCCATTATTACGCCATATGACTTATCGATAATAACCTCTTTTGAACCACCAAACTTGGTTGTAATAACATAATTTCTACAAGCAGCCGCTTCAAGCACGGAAGTCGGCAGTCCCTCCGGATAATCTGTCGGAAAACAAAATATAGTAGTTATTCGCAACAATCCAATTACTTTATCGAAAGCTAGCTTACCTAGCAGATATACCCCTTCACAATGCTGATTTAAAATATAATTATACAATTCGCCGTCTCCTGCTATGCATAATTTTGCATTGGAATATTTTTTCTTCACTTCTTTAAACATTGCAAGTAATTTTAGAATTCCTTTTTCTTTAATAAGCCTGCCGGTAAATGTTATAATAATATCGTCATCAGTATATTTTATTTTAGCTTCAATTTCCTTATTTTGCTTTTTGCATAAATCTGCTATTTGTTTCTCATCTATAGCATTATATAAAACGCCTTTAGCAGTAATGCAAAAATGCTTTAACCATTTATTACACTCCAAAGATACACCGTAAAATATTTTTGTATTCCTTGCTACCAAAAGTGAAATAAGATGCTCATATAAATGCCCTGCAAAATCAAGCACCCTATTATTTACAGTAAAATGTCCTGTTCCATGTTCGATTACTATTGAGGGAATATGATTCTTACTTGCAAACTTTGTTCCAACATATGAGAGTAAGTAAAATCTTGTATTTACAATAATATAATCAATTGATTTTTCTTTTAGTTTTTTAAATATATTTTGAGTAGCTTTATTATATATGACTACCGGAAATCTGCCATTTAGAAGTCTAAGAGATGGTAATCTATAAATTTCTGCTTCCTCTTTTTTTTCATGAATCGGATCATCACCAATTTGTGATGTAACAATTATTACTTTGTTTCCCATTGCAGTTAACTTATTAGCTAAATTATATGTATATCTTTCCACACCACCTAGATAAGGAAGATATCCGGCGGAAAAAAAGCAATATACTTTAGTCATGTTTCTCACTCCTTGACTTAATTATTTGTTCTGATTGTAATTTCTATAAATATATCCCTTTATAAACAAATCCCTACTTAGCAATAATATGATTAGGGAGTCAAAAGGGTATTTGTATTTAATCCTTTTTACGATAGGAACTTTGAAAACTGAATATATTGCTGTAAATTTTCAGAAATGTTGATTTTGAATGGCTTTTGATGCTTATCGCAGATGGATATTCCACCATTTTTAGACCACTGCCATTTTTTTGGCGCACTTATCCTGACCCTGCATATATTTGCAGAACTTTTTGATATTTAACGCGCCTATTTTGCATCCGAAGAAGAAACGGCTTCCTATTAATCCGCGTACCGGGATTTTATCAATTCTGTATTTTCGGCGAAGGATGGATGGGATTGTTTCCACCCCGTTTCGAAACCGGCTTTGCTTTTTAAAATATTTCGGTGCTGCGTTCCCTTTGCTGTTTCGCCCTCTGGTTCGATTTGGAGGATACCGTTTTCCTGCTTACTCGTTTGAACATCTTAGGATGACACTTCTCTTTATGGGGGCAGTCCTGGCACTGGCTCTTCTGAAAAGAAATGGTACACTGACCGGTTTCCTGGTTATAGCTGTAGCTTTTCGGTTCATGACCGCCGGGGCATTTGATGACTTTCCTGCCATCTTCGCTGAATTCAAAATCAGCCAGGCTGTCCTCGGCTTCCCGTCCTGTAAGGTTTGTGGTGGCAAGGCGTACATTCTTTTCGGCAGCCAGTTCTTCATTCTGCGTATCGCTGTAGGCGCCATCCGTCACAATCGTTACTGTTTCAGCCTGTTTTTCCATGCCATCGAGAGTTTCTTTCAGGAACTGGCTGTCACTATGGATGTTCTGCTCATACTGGTAATCCTCAATGATGCTCCCGTTATTGCCAGATGCCTATATGACATTTGCCACGTACCCACGGTGTTGTTTCCCGGCTTTTTCCCGGTATGTCGCATCCGGGTCAGCAGGGTTCTGCAGAATGGATGAATCCATGCCGCCGTCTTCTTTGGTACGCAGGCGGTACGTGCCATCTTCCTTTTGTACGGCCTGCTCTTTCAGTACACGCAGAAGAAGCTGATAGCCGCTGGAATCATCATAATCTGACCCGCAAAGCTCTTTCAATGCGACCACATCTTTTAGGACTGTATCTATCTTTGCGGAAGTTTCCTCACTGTGGCTGTGGTATATGACCTGGTTCATGGTGTCCGCTTCTGTATAATGCCGCAGATGTCCAGGGATTTCACAGTTTTTTGCCATTTCTTTCGCAAGGTTTGCCACGCAGGTGTAGAGCAGTTCCAGACGCCCCATCCGCTTGATATTGGATGCGGCCATCAGGCTGTCCATCCGTTTCAGGCTACTGTCGATCCTCATCAGCTCCGCCATTTCCGATGAAAGGGAAGTGATGGTTTCATGAAGGAGATCCACACCATGCTCTGTTTCATACGCAGCGCACCTTGCGCGGAAACGACTGAGTGTCCTGTCGCTGAGCGGCTGTTCCGCAAAAGACGTTGTGTGGAGGGCATACTGAAACCGAATGTCAAACATCAGGGATTCCAGCAGTTCATCATCTGAAAGATTGGTCAGTTCCTTGATCAGCAGCGCGCCAATCTGGACATTAACAGGCGTGTTTGGGCGGCCAGCGGCTAGCACGACTAATCTCAAACTTATATGGCAGATTTAAAAATAATATTTTCATTTACAATTATCTCCTTCTCAAAAAATTATTAATAATAGATGGTTCTTGTTATTATGTAATTATACTCATTTTCTACAGTTCCTTATTTCTAAACCACTGTACTATCAATATAGAAGCACACATGCGAAACATATATTCGATAATTCTTGTTAAATCTAAATAACTTTCTCCTGCAACTCTTTCATCCATATGTACTTGATATTCATCTACCTTAGCTCCACATCGAACCAAATACGCTATTGTGTCAGGCTCTGGACCATAATTCATTGTCAAAGCTAACTTCTTGATCATTCTCTTGTTATATAAACGCATTCCCGATGTCGAATCTTTAATTCTTTTTCCTGTCGTAATCCAGATGCAAAATTCAATTAACGAATTTCCGATCATTCTCGGTGTTAATGGTTTCCTTTCTGTTACAAATCTACTACCGATGACAACATCCAACTCTTTTTCCGTTGCCATTTGTATCATGCCTTCCATGTACTCAGGTCTGTGCTGCCCATCTCCATCATACTGAATGGCATAATCATAATCATTATATAGTGCATACTTCATGCCTGTTTGAAACGCACCTGCAAGTCCCAAATTTACAGGTAAGTCAATCAGATTATAATGATGTTCTCTGCATATTCTAGCTGTATGATCACAAGAACCATCATTAACAACAACATAATCATACTCACTATAATTCTTTTCTAAATTATCAACAACTCTGGCAATATTATCCTCTTCATTATATGCCGGAATTATAATCAATACCCTCATTTTTCTGTACCTCTTATGCATCATTTTTTATTTTTCCTTTTCAGCATTAGCATTCCGTATTGCCAATTCTTCAGTCAAGTTCTTTATTCTCTCATCCAACCATGAAACCCGAATTGAAAGTAAGAAGCAGCGAATAAACAATAGAAATATCATAACAAGAAAAACAAAATTAACTGGTGCTTTAAATCCTATCAATTCTGAAATCAATGAAACAGTTTGAGGAAATATTGCAAAAATAACAAAAATCGCTGATAATCCGAACCAAAATACAGTATCCATAATCTGTATTTTGGATTTTCGCAATTTCCTTGAAATATACATACATGTCAGTACAGATGAGATAAACAGAATTACTCTTAAGACCAAAGACATATCTTTCCCCTTTTTACTCTCAAAACTTAATATTTATAACCTTGTGATACAATATCTTTTTTATTTGACTTTTATCTTGTTCCATTTATATAATCCGCCTTTCTACGAAAGGCACTAATGGGGTTATAAAACCTGTTAGTGAACTTCCGCGTATATACCTATTCCCAAATTTGTTGTTTTATTTGTGCTATCCATAACATAATCACTCGCTCTTCTGCTTGTAAATAAGCATTTTCTTTGTTTTCAAGTTCTAATCTGAGTTGTTCACATTTCATCTCATCATAAACTACTCTTCCTACAATCGTTTCTTTTATTTCAGCTTTCTTTTTAAACACATATGCCGTGATAGCTCCCGTTCAAAATGTGCCAGCATTGAATGTCCATCTCTAACATCCTTTGCTCTGATATATAGTAAATTCCCCATCTCCAATACATTTATAACAAATATCCATTGAGCCCTTTTGTGAATGTAATACATATCCCTTTCATACTGGATTTAGTATATCAGATTATTAATATCTGTCCGAAAAAGTGTCTTAATTTATGAGACCATTATAGTTTTCTTATTGCTAAAGAGAGACAACAATGTCATTACAATAAATACTATTATTCCTATACCTATAAAATACGTGTAAGAATATATCTGCCACCCTAAAAGAAGGGCATAAGTTCCTATCGTCATACACGTTGGCAGAATTACCCAAATCCGCTCAAAATGACGATTTACTGTTATAAAAACCAGAAAACATAATAACAGAACAATATAAATTCCGCTTCGCCAAATCAATATATCAAGTATCTTTACACTCGCTGTCCACTCAGCAAACTTTATCGCAAAAGAAGTGGTCACCGTTTTATATAAATACCGCCCCTTTTGCGGTTCCAGAGTCTGTATCTTTTCTGGTAGGATTTCCTGCGGCATATTTTCTGGAATGCCATAATAAAACCGCCTGTTCCAAGAAGTTTTTGCCATGGATATATTCCATAACGATTCATTCCCATCCAGCAAAGATTTTATGACTATATCCGGGGCAGAGATAAATAATCTTCCATAGGCCTTTAAATATGCCTGTGCATTAATTCCAATCATGTTGGGTCTTGGATCCCCAAAAGAAAATGTGTCAGCATTATGTGGACTATAACGTTCTTTCCACAGCTCCAAGGGAAGCACATTATTCATAATTTCAAGTGTATCTTCCGGTAAATCAATATCATTTAACAACGCACACCCCAAAGAAGCAGTTATAGTACTACTGAAAGGAAAAGACGTTTCGTGATGCTCTTGTACAGCCAAATCGTAAATCGGTCCGACTGTTATAGCTATCAGAATTGCAGAACTTACCGCAATATCAACCAGATAAATTTGGATCGCCTTGTAAAATCGGACCGTCAAGTATATCATTGCAGCTATTGCAAATACATATGCCGGAATATTATTAAACCTAATCAGATACAACGCTATAAGGCAAACCAATAATTTCTTGCGGAACAAGACACCCAAGCACTTCTTCGGGCATTCAAACAACTTAGTTAGAAGCACTATCAGCCACAAATTAATAATTGCAAATAAAGGATTTTTTGACAAATAGGCTACTTCTGTATAATTATTAGGAAGAATGCCTGTAATCACTGCACAAGGTACTAAAAAAACAAGAGAAATCCCCTTCTCCCGTAAGTAGGAAAAAAAAGATCCCGAAACTAATGCGAAAAAAACAACTTGAAATATCACATATACAAATGGATTGTGATAAATGTCAGAAAGGAAACGAATAAAGAGAGTAAACGCAATAGGACTCCTATCTGATATGTTCCAAATTCCAAGCGCCTCACTCCAATGTCGCACCGAATCATTACTCATCCCTGCCGGGTAAAAACCATATGCACATCCAAATAAGACTATACCCGTGGCAAGCCCACATACCCCTCCGGCTAAGATTACTTTTCGTTTATCGTTCTCTAGTTCCAAATTTCTCGCTTTCTTTGCCAGCCATTCAAAAAGCACTACCACCGCATATATAGAAGGATATAACGTTACCGTATATAAAACAAACAGCGAAACCCTGATGCTGCTTAAATTCATACGGGTCTCCTGCATAAACAACTCATTGCCAATCAATGCAAAACTATAATATACGCTTACTAATCCCAGAAAAAATCTGGTCCATCTGCAATAATAGCGCTTCATAGTCAGTGTTTGTCCCCAACGAGGATACAAAAGCACCGCTACGGCTGGAATTCCCATGAAAATCATACTAGTAACATCCATGCGCTTCTGCCAAAACGTATATAAAACACAAAAATCCCATACCAACCAATATACGCCAACTTTTCCTGATATTATTCCACCCTTAAGCCACAAATAAAATATAACAACTGATAATATTAAAATACCTATGCCCCATAAAACAATTATCGATAGAGTATTCTGCCATTGTTCTACTACAATATTAGATGCCGCTGTAAAAAGCATAATCACATAAAATATTTGCACAACCAAACCCTTAGTCACTTCTTTTATTTGCATTTTTCTTCTTACCTCCCTATGTTGTCAAGTGATTTTTTCCTCAAAAAATCAAGGAAAAAAATCAAGGAATTAGGAATTTTTATTTTTCTATGAATATCTCAGATGAATGATCCAAGGTGGTACTAACTTCCTTCGTTCCTCCTGTCATACCAACATACGGAAAACATGAAGGGGTAAATTTTCATTTAGGAAAC
>CAMWJQ010000158.1 GCA_947174615.1 uncultured Lachnospiraceae bacterium | reverse complement strand
CACTGACACTGAGCTTTCCTGACAGATTTGTTTTTATGACGCCTGCGCTCTCTCCGGCTACGACCACCTCATACTCAGCATCATCAGCTGCGCCCACAGTAATCTGTGCATCCTGGCTTCCTTCTACTGTAAAAGATATGCCGCTCTCGCGCTCACAAAAGTCATGGACAGAAGTACCCGGAACCGATTCATATAAAAACAAACCATTTTTTTCCAGCTTCGTCATCGCCTGATAGGTCTTTACCTTATACAAGTCACCAGCATGCTCATAATCCTCAAGCTTTGCCTTCGCTGCCAGCTCATGATTTCCAAAGCTGATATTTCCGTTACTCTCAGAGCGTAGCAATTCATCAATTACTGCCATTTCATTTGTCCTCCTAAAAGTTCATAAGAATTAATTATTACCCTACTCTATCATCATATACTATATTCTGCACTTTTTCCAGAAATTTTTAAACTTCTTTTGATTCCTTGACTGTGAAAGTCACTTTGTCACCGCGCACGCCGGCAGATACGGCATCTCCCCGCTTGACTCTGCCCTCAAGAATTGCTGTGGCAAGCTCATTCTCCACCACATTCTGAATCGCGCGCTTGAGTGGTCTGGCGCCCATCTTTAACTCTGAATAATTTTTCACGAGATATTCCTTCAAAGTGTTGGTGAAGGACAGGTCAATATCCATCTGTGTCCTGCATCGCTCACACAAGTTTTTGGAGAGGAGTGCGACAATCTGTTTCATATCCTGTTCTGTCAGCGGATGGAACACCATGATCTCATCAATTCGGTTGATAAACTCCGGCTTAAACAGACGCTTCACTTCCTCCATCACACCGGACTTCATCTTATTGTAATCCGCCTCCGCATCCCGTTTGGCAGCAAAGCCAAGATTCTTGGGGTCCACAATGCGCTGCGCTCCCGCATTGGAGGTCATAATCAATATTGTATTCTTAAAGCTCACTTTTCTGCCCTTAGAATCTGTGATATGACCATCATCGAGCACTTGCAGCAAAATATTGAATACATCTGGATGCGCTTTCTCAATCTCATCAAACAGCACGACAGAGTACGGCGATCTGCGCACCTTCTCACTGAGCTGTCCGCCTTCTTCAAAGCCTACATAACCCGGCGGAGATCCCACCATCTTAGAGACAGAATGCGACTCCATATACTCTGACATATCAACCCGGATCAGGGCATTTTCAGAGCCAAACATCGCCTCAGCAAGCGCCTTGGACAGCTCTGTCTTGCCGACACCCGTAGGACCTAAAAACAAAAAGGAACCAATAGGTCTGTTGGGATCTTGTAAGCCCACACGACCACGCTTCATGGTCTGTGCCACTGCAGTGACAGCCTCCTCTTGACCGATGACGCGCTTGTGAAGAATAGATTCCAGTTTGAGCAACCGCTCACTCTCTTTCTGCGTCAGCTTTTTCACAGGGATCTTTGTCCAGTTTGCCACAACCTCTGCAATTTCGTTCTCCGTCACAACAAGCGTCTTTTCCTCTTGATTTTTCTCATATTTGTTCACAGCCTTGTCATATTTCTTGATCAGCTCATCCTGTGCCTTGCGAAGTTCTGCCGCCTGTGTGTAGGCTTCCATTCGGATAGACCGCTCAATCTGAAGATCGTATTTTTTGATCTGCGCTGTCATTTCCTTAAAGTTGTCCGGCACATTCATGTTTTTGAGCCGGATTGCCGCCGATGCCTCATCTATGAGATCAATCGCCTTGTCCGGAAGATTTCTGTCGTTGATATAGCGATCTGAGAGTTTCACCGCCGCCTCGATCGCGTCCTGCGTGATCGTCACTTTATGATGCTCCTCGTATTTGTACGCCACACCGTTCAGGATCTCAACAGCTTCGCTCTCTGTCGGCTCCTCCACCATGACTGGCTGAAAACGACGCTCCAACGCTGCATCCTTCTCGATATACTTGCGGTATTCTGCGATGGTCGTCGCGCCGATTAGCTGGATTTCCCCCCTTGAAAGAGACGGTTTGAGTATATTGGAAGCATCAATCGCTCCCTCTGCGCCGCCTGCGCCGATCAGTGTATGAATCTCATCCAGAAACAGATAAATATTTCCGTCATCGATCACTTCCTTGATCACCCGCTTGATGCGCTCCTCAAACTCACCGCGGTATTTTGAGCCGGCCACCATTCCTGCGAGATCGAGCGTCACAACACGCTTGTTGCGGACAGTGTCCGGCACATCGCCATTGACAATGCGAAGTGCCAGTCCCTCCGCAATGGCAGTCTTACCCACACCAGGTTCACCGATCAGACACGGATTATTCTTCGTACGCCTTGACAGAATCTGTACGACACGCATGATCTCGGTCTCTCTGCCCACAACAGGGTCAAGCTTTCCCTCCTTCGCCAGATACGTCAAATCCCGGCTGTATTGGTTCAGCGTCTGGGTCGTACCGTAGTTTTTCTTTTTGTTTCTATTTTTATTCAGATCATCTTTGTGCTGGTTGATGTCCTCTCCCATAGCAATCAGCGTATCCATGTACAGCTTCTGCACATTCACCCCGATCGTATTCAACAGCCTGAGCCCTACATTCTCACCCTCTCTCACGATCGCAAGCAGGATGTGTTCTGTCCCTGTCTGCTGACTCTTAAATTTCTCTGCCAGTCTGTGACTGTCCTCAAGCACCTTCGCTGCCCTTGGCGAATATCCGTCCCGCTCAAGCAGGGCAACATTTCCTTCCGGTGCGATCAGCTCCTTAATCATGCTGATGAGCTGCACCTCATCCACGCCATTGTCAGAAAGCACCCTCGCTGCAACCCCCGTCTTTTCTTTCAAAAGTCCTACTAAGATATGCTCACTTCCTATATAGCTTTGATGCAAATCCTTTGCCGCCTTGGCAGCCTTCTGCAATGCCACCTTCGCCTTATCCGTAAACTGCTGCATTTTCCCCATGCCTCCATGTTATATTTCTTTTTTATAATTCTGTTTCATAGCCCTCATAAATCTCATCAATCAGCGCATGAACTTCCGCTTTTGAAATCCGCTTACAGCTGCTTTTGGCTAACAGCACCTGCATATCCCGCTTCAAGTCCTCTTTCGCCTGCATCTTGTCAATATCAATGGCAATGACGGCGCCCTTTCTCCTGTCCACCTTCACAAAGCCCTCCTGTTTCAGAACAGAATATGCCTTATTTACAGTATGCATGTTAATACCGATTGTATCCGCAAGCTGTCTCACCGAGGGAAGCGTGTCTCCCTCCTGAAACTGAGACGTGGCAATCCCAATAATAATCTGATTGCGCAGCTGCAGATAAAGGGCTTCATCACTGTTAAAATCAATCTCAATATACATAAATATTCACGCTCCTTCACCTGCTGTTATATAGATTGTAGCACAATGAACCTGTGTATACAAGAGTTTTTTAAAAAGAACCTGCCTGACAATTTTGATCAGACAAGTCCTTTTATCTTATTATCCCTATTCGATATCCATAAAATCCATATCTTCATCATCCAGAAGATTTTTTGCCTTATATCCCTGTCCGGGCTGCGGTCCTGCTCCCGGCTGCGGACGTCTTGCAGGCTGCGGCGCTCCCTGCGGACGTCTTACAGGCTGCGGTCCTGCTCCCGGCTGTGGTCTCGCACCGCTTCCAGACGGTCCTGCTCCCGGCTGCGGGCGCCTTGCGGGCTGCGGCTCCTGAGGCGCCGGACCAGGCTGTGGGCGTCTCATTGGCTGCGGCGCTGCTCCTCCCTGCGGATGTCTCACTGGCTGTCCCTGCGGCATCCCTGAGCCTGCCGGACCGGGCTGCGGGCGTCTCATTGGCTGCGGTCCTCCAGCAGCGCCCCCCTGCGGGCGTCTCACAGGCTGCGGTCCTGCGGACTGCGGACGCCTGACGGGCTGCGGTTCCTCCTCCATCTCCTCTAAGTCCTCGATGTCATCCTCCGAATCCTCATCATCGTCGTCATCATAGCCTTTGTAAGAGACACCGCGCTCTCTGGATTTGAGCAGCAGCAAGCCGATCACTGCCACCAGTATAATAATAATCACTACCAACACGATGATCGAGACAAGTCCTCCCGGCACCTGTGCCGGTATCGCTATTCCGTCCATCGCATAGACATAGGGCTGGCAGATACCCATTTCTATATTCACAAGAGCCCAGCCCTGCTCACCGGTTGGCAGCTGTGCGTAGCAGATAATAAATCCAGCCTCATTTTGATAACCTTTGTACTCCTGCTCATCATTTGGCAGTGTGAACTTAAACTCCTTAAATCCCTGCATGACATAAGGAGGCTCCTCCTCCACATTGATAGGCTGGAAGCTGCTTGGCTGCGGAGCAGGCTCTGGCTGCTCCGCTGGCTGCTGCTCATCCGGCACAGTGTCTTCTGGCTGCTGCTCATCTGGATTGACCTCACCGCTAATCTCAGAGGACACAGAGTCAGCAGGAACATTATCAAATGTCACCAAATCCGAACGGACATATCCTGACACTTCTTTATCCTGATATGTAAAAGACACCTGATACCACTTCATATTATCGCTGCCTGTCGTTTCACCCTGTACCGTCAGAATCGTTCCACGGTTTGCGGTTCCCACCAGGTCGCCATTTGTGGAAGCTTCTTTTCGAATATTTGCCTTATTGATAACTGCTGCTTTTTTTGCATCCGTAGAGGTTGGCGCCGATGCGGATGCGGAATTGTCCGTTCCTGCCGAACCCGCAGACCCATCAACAGTCTTTAACGACGCACCATCCTTGAGCTTCACAAGATTTCCCCTGATATATCCCTTGGTGTTCGCATCCACATAAACCTGATACCACACTTGTCCGTCTGTCCCTGTCGTCTTGCCTATGATATCGACTGTCTTGCCCTGCGCCACACTTCCAAGCTGCTCGCTGGTTGGATCTGCCGATGCCCTGATTCTTGCACTTTTCACAGACACCGTTCCCTGCTCATCGGCAAAACAGACCATCCCGATGCTCATTACCATGCAGAGCAGCAATGCTATAGATACTGCAATGTGCTTTATCCTGTTTCTTCTGTTTTCTCTCATCTCTATACTCCCCGTCTACGCCTCATCAATCGCTCTTCCGATATCATGGCGCATATACTTATTGTCAAAGTCAATCCATGCCGCAGCCGCATAAGCGTTCGCTCGTGCTTCTTTCAAATCAGCACCCTTTGCCGTTACGCCCAGCACACGTCCTCCGTTTGTGACAAACCTGCCGTTTGCATCCAGTTTTGTCCCTGCGTGGAAACAATAGTAACCATCCTTTCCGTCAAAATTCTCCAGCCCTCTGATCTCAAATCCCTTCTCATAGCTGACAGGATAGCCGTCGCTTGCAAGCACGACACAGACTGCTGCATTGTCCTCAAACTGGAGATCAATCGTGTCAAGTTTCCCATCAATACACGCTTCCATGACATCTATGATATCATTTTTCATGCGGGGAAGGACCACCTGTGCCTCCGGGTCGCCGAATCTGGCATTGTATTCCAGCACTTTTGGTCCGTTTGGCGTCAGCATCAGACCAAAGAAGATAATCCCATGAAACGGTCTGCCCTCCGCTGCCATCGCATCCACGGTCGCCTGATAGATGTGCTCCTGACAGAACTTATCAACCTCTGCTGTATAAAACGGACTGGGTGAAAATGTTCCCATACCGCCTGTATTTAATCCCTGATCACCGTCGTTTGCGCGCTTGTGGTCCTGCGCAGAGGTCATGGTCTTGATGGTCCTGCCATCTACATAAGACAGCACCGATACCTCGCGACCCATCATAAATTCTTCAATAACCATACGGTTTCCCGCTGTGCCAAACTGTTTGTCCAGCATGATTGAGCGGACACCATCCTTTGCCTCCTCTAATGTATTGCAAATCAATACGCCTTTTCCCAGCGCCAGACCATCCGCTTTCAGCACAATCGGAAACTGCGCGGTTTCCAAATAGGCAAGCGCCTGATCGGCATCCTCGAAATTCTCGTATGTCGCTGTCGGTATGTGATACTTTTTCATCAAATCCTTGGAAAATGCCTTGGATCCCTCAAGAATCGCCGCATTCTTCCGCGGTCCAAACACTCTCAGTCCGGCAGCCTCAAACGCATCAACCACACCGCCCACCAAAGGATCATCCATGCCAATGATCGTCAGATCAATGTGCTGTTCCTTTGCAAAAGCGACAAGCTTGTCAAACTCCATCGCACCGATCGCAACACACTCCGCAATCTGCCCAATCCCAGCATTGCCGGGTGCACAGTAGATTTTGTCCACTCTTGGGCTTTTTGCTACACTTAAGGCAATCGCATGCTCCCGTCCGCCGCTTCCTACGATTAAAACTTTCATTCTAATATTTTGTCCTTTCTATATAAATCGGGTATTTGTCCGTTTGCTATCATATGAACCGCCTGCGGCAGTATTACCCACTCTGCCTGCTCCATCACACGCTGCTGAAGTGTCTCCGGCGTGTCATCAGGCAGTACTTCCACTGCCTTCTGTAATAGAATCGGTCCTGTGTCAGTCCCCTCATCCACAAAGTGCACTGTAGCGCCTGTCACCTTCACCCCCCGCTCTAAAGCAGCCTCATGTACCCGCAGCCCGTAATAACCTTTCCCGCAAAAGGAAGGGATAAGCGCAGGATGAATATTGATAATACGCCCCTCATATCTTTGTATCATCGCTGGAGGAAGCACAACCAAAAATCCTGCAAGCACAATCAAGTCCGGTCTGGCGTCATCCACACACCGCAGAAACGCCTCGTTAAAAAGCTCCCTGCTCTCATAGTCCTTAGGCGATACGGCAACGGCGTCAATTCCTTTCTTTCCTGCCCGCTCAAGCGCATAGGCGCCCTTGTTGTTGCTGATCACCCTGACAAGCTGTGCATTGGTGATCCTGCCCTCATCCATGGCATCTATAATTGCCTGTAGATTCGTGCCGCCGCCTGACACGCACACACATACTCTCAGCATATGGTCACTCCTTTTTCGCCGTCTTTGATCTCACCGATAACATAACAAGTCTCCCCAGCATCCCGGACAGCCTGCATCGCCCTGTCCGCATCTGCCGCATCGACCGCGACGATCATACCAATTCCCATATTGTACGTATTGTACATCATATGCTCCTCGATTCCGCCCTTCGCCTGCAGCAGCTTAAAGACTGCCGGAACCTCATAGCTGTCCTTCCGAATGACAGCATGTACCCCATCGTGAAGCATTCTCGGCACATTCTCATAAAAGCCGCCGCCCGTGATATGGCTGCATGCTTTGATGGTGACACCGGCATCCTTGACGCTCTTGAGCGCCTTGACATAGATGATGGTCGGCTCAAGCAGCGTCTCACCGAGTGTTCTGCCCAGCTCTTCATAGTACGTATTCAGACTTTCTTTTGTCATCTCAAACACTTTTCTAATCAGAGAGAATCCATTGCTGTGTACCCCGCTCGACGCGATACCGATCAACACATCCCCTGCCTTGAGGTCCGCACCCGTGATCAGATCCTTCTCGTCCACTACGCCGACTGCAAAGCCTGCAAGATCATATTCATCTGCAGGCATCAGTCCCGGATGTTCTGCTGTCTCGCCGCCAATGAGCGCCGCGCCGCACTGTTTGCAGCCCTCAGCCACACCCTTGACAATCGTGGCAATCTTCTCAGGTTCATTCTTGCCACATGCAATATAATCAAGAAAAAATAATGGTTCACCGCCTGCACAGGCAATATCATTGACACACATTGCCACACAGTCAATACCAACCGTGTCATGCCGGTCCAACAAAAATGCCAGCTTTATCTTCGTTCCTACCCCGTCTGTCCCAGAGACAAGCGTCGGCTTTTCCATATTCTTGATTTTCTCCAGCGAAAAAGCCCCTGAGAATCCGCCGATCCCGCCGAGCACTTCTGGGCGCATCGTCTCTTTCACATAATTCTTCATCAGCTCTACAGACTGATACCCGGCTTCAATATCAACACCTGCGTTCCTGTAATCCATAATTTCCTCCTTCATTCTGTTCAGATCTGCTCTTTTACTGTTTACTTTTTCAGATATTCATGACAGCCAATCTCCTGAAGTTTTGCATCCTTTGCCACAACCTGATCCTTTAACTTTGCAGCGTACTCTTTCACCTTTGCAAGCAGACTGCTGTCTGATGTCGCAAGAATCTTTGCCGCCAGAAGCCCGGCGTTTGCACCGCCGTTTATTGCCACAGTCGCCACTGGAATGCCTGATGGCATCTGCACAATGGAATACAGCGAGTCGCGACCGCCAAGCGATGTCGTGTGCATCGGAATACCAATCACAGGCATCGGAAAAATCGCCGCACACATGCCCGGCAGATGGGCAGCCATTCCCGCCCCGGCAATGATTACCTTAAAACCTTTTTCCTCCGCAGTCCTTGCATACTCAAAAAACACATCTGGCTCCCTGTGGGCAGAGATGATCCTCATCTCATAGGAAATCCCCAGCTCTTCCAAGATTTCCGCCGCCTTTACCATAACAGGCATATCCGAATCAGACCCCATTACAATACCAACTTGTGCCATAACAAACCTCCTTTTCTTCAACCTCTTATAGAGTACAAACAATACC
>CAMWJQ010000157.1 GCA_947174615.1 uncultured Lachnospiraceae bacterium | reverse complement strand
ATATCTTATTATTATACAACAGAGCAGTGGAAAAAAGCTATAGTTTTTTTTACTCTTTCAGTTTTTCGCGGAACAGTTCAGTTTGAAGTGTTACATAAATTTTATAAAACCAGCGTATGTTAATAGGGCAGCAGGAGATTTTCACAATTTATTTCGCAACTTATTTTAGAAACTTTTCACAAAGAAATCACAAAGAATATGTTGATTTATGCCCGTTGAAACCATATAATTATAATTGCGGTTTAATCTCATCAGGAACTGTCCGGATGGATTCAGTATGATATAAATGGTTACAGTTTAGCGAGGCTGAACGATAACTATAAATGAGAAAGGATACTACAGGAAAATGGACAATAATCAAGTCAACAATTATGACAACAATTCCAACCGGAATAATGGAGGACCCGGCGGAGGCAATGGCAATGGCGGGAATAACAATAACAATGGAAAAGATCCCAAGAAACAGAGTATTATCATTATGATCACAGCGGCGGTTTTGTCGCTTCTGTGTATCAGTTATTTTACACGCGCCGTGACAGGCGCTACGACTGTTGAGATTTCTTATAATAAGTTTATCGAGATGGTAGATGCCGGAAAGATTGAATCTGTCAAGATTGAATCCAGCCAGATTGAGATTAAGCCTGTGGCAAGTGCGCAGGAGAATGCGAATGGTCTTTTGGCATCGGCTGTCCGTGTGACGTATATCACAGGAAAAGTGGAGGATGATGAGACACTCACGCAGCGTCTGCTTGACGCGGGGGTAGAGGTCCGCGGAACGGTGCCTGACGGTTCGGGCATTATCCTCTCGTTGTTGTATTATATTGTGCCAATCCTTTTGATGTGGGGGCTTTTGAGCCTGCTGTTTCGCAAGATGACAGGCGGAGGCGGTGCATTCAGTATGGGCAAGAGCACAGCAAAGGTCTACGTGCAGAAAGAGACAGGGATTACGTTTCGGGATGTCGCAGGAGAGGATGAGGCGAAGGAATCACTGCAGGAGGTGGTAGACTTTTTGCACAATCCGGGCAGATATGTCAAAATCGGAGCAAAACTTCCCAAAGGGGCGCTGCTTGTAGGACCTCCCGGTACTGGTAAGACAATGCTTGCAAAGGCTGTTGCAGGCGAGGCGAAGGTTCCGTTTTTTTCACTGGCAGGTTCTGATTTTATAGAGCTGTATGTCGGGGTCGGTGCATCGCGTGTGCGTGATCTGTTCAAGGAGGCGGAAAAGAACGCGCCCTGTATAATTTTTATTGATGAGATTGATGCCATCGGCAGAAGCCGCGACTCCAAATATGGCGGCGGCAACGAGGAGCGCGAGCAGACATTAAATCAGCTCTTATCGGAGATGGATGGTTTTGACGGCAAGAAAGGAATTATTATTCTCGCAGCCACCAACAGACCGGAGATTCTGGATAAGGCACTTTTGAGACCGGGGCGTTTTGACCGCCGCATTATTGTAGATAAGCCTGATTTAAAGGGACGTGTCAATATTCTCAAAGTGCATGCCAAGGATGTGCTGATGGATGAAACGGTGGATCTTGACGCGATCGCGCTTGCGACCAGCGGTGCGGTTGGCGCGGATCTTGCCAATATGATCAATGAAGCGGCGATCAATGCTGTCAAGGAGGGCAGAGAGTTTGTCAGCCAGAAGGACTTATTTAACGCAGTGGAAGTGGTGCTGGTCGGCAAGGAGAAAAAGGACCGCATTATGAGTAAGGAGGAACGAAAGATTGTCTCCTATCATGAAGTCGGTCATGCGCTGATCAGCGCGCTGCAGAAAAATTCTGAGCCGGTGCAGAAGATTACGATTGTACCGCGCACCATGGGTGCGCTTGGCTATGTGATGCATGTGCCAGAGGATGAGAAGTATCTCAATTCACAGAATGAGCTGCATGATATGATTGTCGGTCTTTTGGGAGGACGTGCTGCGGAGGAGATTGTGTTTGACACTGTGACGACTGGCGCGTCCAATGATATCGAGAAAGCGACAGGCATTGCGCGCTCGATGATCACGCGCTACGGCATGAGCAAAAAGTTTGGTCTGATGGGACTTGAGACGGTTGAGAGTCAGTATTTGGAGGGCAGAAGTTCCCTGAACTGCGCAGACAACACAGCGGCGGAGATTGACACAGAAGTCATGAACATGCTCAAGGAGTGCTATGAGGAAGCGCTGGCAATGCTGCGCGAGAATCGTGACGTGATGGATCAGATCGCGGTGCACTTAATCGAGAAGGAGACCATCACCGGAAAAGAGTTTATGAAGATTTACCGGGAGGCAAAAGGTCTGCCGGAGCCAGAGGAGGAAAAGAAGGACGGCATTGACGTCAAAGACAAGTGTGCTTTGAGTGAAGGCGTTCGTGAGGCGCAGCACAAAGATGAGGATCAGGTCCCGGCGCAGAATGTATTTGCAGACGGGGCAAAACAGCCGGCATATACCTCACAGCAGCCGGAAAAATCATGGACGATGCCGCCCGCATATGACTGGAATCCAGCAGATGTCGAGCGGAGACAGCATCAGGAATCAGGAACAGCGCCGCAGGGGACAATGACACAGAATATGTCGGAGCAGTACAATGTGCAAAATTCGGCTGGGCAGCAGCCGCAAGCGATGTCAGAACAGCAGTATCAGAATGCGCAGCCGCAAGCGATGTCAGAACAGCAGTATCAGAATGTGCAGCCGCAAAATGCATCGGAACAGCAAATGAATGTGCAGAATGTATCGTCAATACAAAATGCCCAAAATGCAGCTGGGCAGCAGTATCGGAATACATCGGAACAGCAATATCAAAATCCGCAGTATCCCCAGTATCAGCAGCAGTACGCGCAGCCGCAGCAGAATGCAGCGCTGCCGGAAGATAACGGCAGCAATGGGGAGACATCGCGGTTTGGCGCTTTGTGGGACAGAACAGTCAACGGGCAACGGGACAATGGCAGCAGCAATCATGAGAATAGATGGTAGATGAATCGAGTAGGGGAAAGGTTTCCCCTACTCGATTGGATATATGGAGAAATTTCCGAGATGTTTTAGGCAGGAAAAGGAGTATGCAGAGATGTTGGATATAGAACAGGAATCAGGCGGTAACAGCGAAGCTGATAACAAATCATTAGAGAGGGAATTTGACGTAAAGGAGGAGCTTGGAAAACTTCCAAAAAAACCCGGTGTCTATATTATGCACGACGCTGACGATACCATTCTCTATGTGGGAAAAGCAAAGAATTTACATAACCGGGTGCGATCCTATTTCAAGGAAAATATAGGGCGCGGACCACAGATTGACAAGATGGTTTCCCTGATCGTGCGGTTTGAGTATATCGTGACAGACTCTGAGTTGGAAGCTTTGGTATTGGAAAATAATTTAATCAAGGAATATTCACCCAAATACAATACACTGCTGAAAGATGATAAGACCTATCCGTATATTAAGGTGACATTGGGAGAGGAGTATCCGCGTGTCCTGACAGTACGTCAGATGAAGAAAGACAAAGCAAAGTATTTTGGACCTTTTACAAATGGCGGAGTGAAGGAAAGCATTGACCTGATTAACAAACTATATCAGCTTCGTACTTGTAGCAGAAAACTTCCAAGAGACTGCGGCAAGGAGCGCCCCTGCCTGAATTATCATATAGGTCAGTGCTGTGCGCCCTGTCAGGGCGAGATTTCAAAGGAAGCCTATGCGGAGCGGATTGACAAGGCGATTGATTTCCTGAACGGAAAACAGCAGTCCGTCCTAAAGGAATTAAAAGAAAAGATGCAGCAGGCTTCAGAAAGGATGGATTTCGAGGAGGCAATCCGATACCGCGATCTGATTGACAGTGTGAAAAAAGTCAGTGAAACACAGAAAATGTCAGACAACGTAGGGGAGGATAAGGATATTATCGCACTTGCAATTGACGGAAATGAGACTGTCGTACAGGTGTTTTTTCTGCGCAACGGCAAGTTGATTGGCCGGGAACACTTTTATATGACACAGATAGAGGAGCTTACGCCGGACAATATTCTGACGAGCTTTGTGAAGCAGTTCTATGCGGGGACGCCGTTTATTCCACGGGAAATTATGTTACAGGAGCCAATCGAGGACATGGAGCTGGTGGAGCGGTGGCTGACAAACAGAAAGGGAGCACGCGTTTATCTAAAAGTGCCGCAGAAGGGGGCAAAGGAACGTCTCGTGGATTTGGCAGCGAGAAATGCCCAACTGGTGTTAAGTCAGGACAGAGAACGCATCAAGCGCGAGGAGGGCAGGACGATCGGCGCGGTGAAGGAGATTGAGGAAATCCTTGGCATCAGTCCGCTGACGCGCATGGAGGCGTTTGATATCTCAAATACCAGCGGTTTTGCCAATGTTGGCTCGATGGTCGTGTATGAGAAGGGGAAGCCGAAACGCAGTGATTATCGGAAATTTCGTATGAAGACGGTGGCAGGTCCGGATGATTATGCCTGCATGTATGAGGTCTTGACAAGGCGCTTTCAGCATGGTCTGGAGGAGCGCGAGGAGATGATGCTGGATGAGAACAGCGTCGGGGAGGATTTTGGAAGCTTTACGAAGTTTCCGGATTTACTGTTGATGGACGGCGGGCGCGGTCAGGTCAATATTGCGCTGCAGGTGCTTGACGAGTTGGGCGTCAGCATTCCAGTCTGCGGCATGGTGAAGGATGACAATCACCGCACGAGAGGTTTGTATTTCAATAATGTGGAGCTGCCGATTGACACGCACAGCGAGGGATTTAAATTAATCACACGCATACAGGACGAGGCGCACCGCTTTGCGATCACCTATCACCGTTCGCTTCGCAGCAAGGCACAGGTGCATTCTGTGCTCGACGAGATACCGGGTGTGGGACCCAGCCGAAGGAAAGCATTGATGAAATATTTTAAGTCCATCGAGGAGCTGCGCGCCGCAGATGCTGCCAAGATTTCGGAAGTGCCGGGTATTACGGCGAATGTGGCGGAGGAGATCTACCGTTTCTTTAATAAAAAAGGGGAAGTATGAGAGTGAAAACAAAGTGTCAGGCGGTCTGTAAAAGACCGCCCATGTTATTTTAAAAGGATAACATGGGCGGCAGAAGGAGATTAAATAAATGAATTATAATCCGAAACTGACGGTATATTGTAAGATGCTCTTGAAGTATATCCGCTCGCCGCGTTTGCGTTTGTGTTCATGTAATAATCTACGCGCGATGCGTTGCTTGCAACATATGAACCGTAGTCCTTGAAAAAGTCCTGTACTTTGGACATATCAGCTTTCTTAAAGGTGTCCTCGTCAAGCGACAATCTGCCCTTCTTGTCTACACTGATACCGAACTCTTTTAGCGCCTTGGTGTTGTTTGCAGTTCTATTTCCGATATAAGACAGGTTTGACAGCACACCGGAATTGGTGCTGGACTCGGCTTTGTCAAACATATTGTTGTAGTTGTTCACGAAGCTTTTGGCGGTGGAAAGGATTTTCTTGATATTGTACTCGTCGGTCTCGTTGCCGTCTTGATCCTTGATCTTCGCAAATAGCTCGCTGGATGCGAGCGCCTCACCGTCTGCCTTGAGTGCCGCAGCGCTTGAACTGGTCGTTTTCTTGTCATCTGTGCTTGTGCTGTCATTTGTTGTGCCTGTGGTGGTGCTGGAACCGCCGCCGGCAAACTTGACACGCGATGCAATCGTAGAGCCATAGCTCTGAATATTATCTGTTGAAAACAGTTTCTGAACCTTTGAGAGATCGGTGTCCTTTAATTTGGTCTCATCTAGCTGAAGTGTTCCGTCACTCTTGAGCATTACACCAATTTCACCGAGTTCCTTTTCAAATTTTGAGGTCGTGCTCATCATGTTTGCCACATATGCAGTCTTGTTTGAAATTGTAGATCTCTTTGATGCTGTCACGACGTTGTTGTAATTGGTCACATAGGACTTCATCGCGGAAACAACCTTTTCGGAAGCGGTTTTGCCGTTCTCTGTGTCCTCAAATGTGCTCTCGTTCTGCAATGTGGAAATAGAGGACTTCAAGCTGCTAATTCCATTTGTCAAGTTGGTGTTAGCCTCCTGTGTCTCCTTGGAAACAGTAGGATACATCTTTTCCTTTAACAGCGTATCAATAATGTTGTTCTGACCGCGTCTCTTGCTGGCAGAAGTCTTGGAGCCGGAATTTTCCTCTAAAGAACTATAGTAGGACTTGAGCAGTTTTTTATAGGTACCGTTCTTTATCGCATTTCGTTCCGAAAACAGGCTGTACAAGTTGGTCGAACTGTTGTTTGAACCATACAGCGAATTGCCGTTCCAAAAATTCATAAATGACATACACATCACTCCTTTACTAAATCATTTAAAATCGTCTAGTTACTATTATTTTATACTCAATAATCTGAAAAATCAACGGGTTTTCCAGATTTTAGGCAGGTATTTGTTACAGTTCAGCCCAGGACTTCGCACTATGCTGCGAAGTCCGTTAGAAAACGTGGAGGTTGAAATGCATCAAGCCACCACGAAGTGGTTTTGCATGGCTTGATGCTAGTAACAGGAAGCCGAAGGCTGAACTGTTACAGGTATTTATAAGATATATCGGATGTGAATAGGAATATGATAACCCATCAATTTTATTTATGTTAAATTATTTTGAAGGCTATGTTATAAAATTTCAGAGAGGAATGCATACGCTGCCAAAGGCGGCATCATAACAGTTTCTTTTTTGGTAGAACTGTAGTATAATAATTTCCATAGCATACCAGAATACAAAGAAAGAAGTGGAATTAAAATGAAAAAAACAGTGCTTACAGTGATGAAGTTTATCGGATTTTTCTTAGGGTGGGCAATTTTCGTCGCAGTCTTGCCGCTATCCTCCTCAAAAAATCCTGCGATATGGAGGTTGTGGGCAGAGTTGATGCCGTTATTGGCAATCATTCTTTTTACCTTGATTTTTTGGTTTATGGAAAAGAAAATTGGGAAGAAAAAAGTAAGATTACATTTGTTTGATCATCCGGTGAACGGATTGTTGTTAGGCGTTCTTGCAGGAGCTGCATGGCTGGGAGTTTCTGTACTGGGAATGTATTTGTCAGGGAGTATTCATATGGAAGGAACGAACAGCATACATTTGTTCCCTGTTTGGCTGACAGCAGCATTTCTTAATGTAGTGATGCAGGAGCTTCTCGTTCGGGGGTATCTGTATCAAATGGTGAAACAAAAGCACAATATCATTGCAGCCACGATTGCTACAACGGTATTGTTTACAGCATTACATGGCGGGGCATTTGAGGCAGGCATCATTCCTGTATGCAATGTCCTTACCATGAGCCTGCTGATGACAATCGTTCTTGAATATAGCGGCTCTATTATAGCGCCGACAATCATGCATTTTTTATGGAATGGAATTGGTGCAGTGGTTTTGGGCGGGGTATCACTTGCGGAGGATTATCCAAGTTTGTTCATGACAAGTTTTACAGGAAATGACATTTTGTCCGGCGGCGCCTGCAAGATGGAAGGAAGTATTATTGTATTCTTCGCCAACGTGATTTTGATGGCGCTGTTTATCATGGCAGGGTTCAGAAAAAAGACGCGCTCGTCTGTGTATATGAACGGGTTAAATGGAGGGAAATTATAATAAAGCAGAAATCTGTGAGGTGATTGATATGCTGCAAATCGCAGTTTGTGACGACGATGAATCCGCTGTACAGACACACAGGGAAATGGCGGAGCGCTGCCTGCAGCAATCTGGCGCTGCCGGAAAGATTGCGCTGTATACGTCCGGCAGCAGCCTGCTCTATGATATTACGGAGGACAAATTATTTTATGACTTGATCCTGCTCGACATCGAGATGCCGGAACGTACAGGGATGGAGCTTGCGCAAAAGATAAAACCGTTTCTTCCAAATATAAAGATTATTTTTATCACATCGCATATTGAGTATGCCATAGATGCGTTTGAACTGTCCATATTTCGCTATGTTCCGAAAAACGATATCGAAAAAAGGCTGTTCCCCGCGATACAGGATGCGGTCAAACTGATTATGCTGGAAGCAGGAAAGTCCTATACGATTCAGACAAACAGCCGTTTTGAAAAGATTCCTTACAAGGAGATTTATTATATCGAACGCGACGGCAAAAATGCCAGTATTGTGTCGGAAAACGGGGTGTCCAAAGTGCGGAAAAGTCTTGGACAGGTTTATGACGAGCTGGGGGCAGAGGAATTTATCTATGTTGACAGGGGATGCATTGTCAATCTCATACATGTGATGCAGGTCAGGGATGGCATGGCGGTTTTGAAAAATGGGGCGCCGCTTCCAATCAGCCGATCCCACCTGCAGGATGTTAAGGAACAAATCAACCGCTATTGGGGGACGCACATATGATGGAGGGGATTTTACTGCTTTCGGCTGCTGTCGCTGGAGGCGTGCGTGTATGGAGCGGTTTGTTTTTGATGTCACAGCTGCCTTCTGTTGAGGACAGAGGGCAGCGCCGGGGTTGGTGTAAGGATGCATGGAATAAGAAAGGGGCTGCAATCGTACTGGCGGGGGCAGTTCTGCCTGCGGTTTGGACGTCTGTGACGGATTTTCCTGAAGGTTACCGCGTGGCATTGGAG
>CAMWJQ010000156.1 GCA_947174615.1 uncultured Lachnospiraceae bacterium | reverse complement strand
TGGGAATACTGCAGAGCGTTTCCATTCGTTTTGCCGGAGAGTTCCACCCCGGGCATTTTCAGCTTCCATAAGTATGTACCTTTCTATAGACTAATGATAACACATATTTACTTGAAATATTATTCCTATCACATTTCGCTTTTCCTTTATATATGAATAATTGACCGAATACATTGTTACTCGATTTATTTCATTTACTGCCTTATCAATCACTTTATCTTTAAAATTGCCAAAAGCAGGATACTTATCTTCACAATCACAGCACTCTCGTATTTCCTGTACTGGAACTTCTATAGATATCCCATCTTTAGGAAGAACTTTACTCATTATTTTACTTTGGATCATTTCAAAAATCCTAATAGCATAAACAGACTTCATAACAAGAACTTCCTGTAAAGTATATTGTGTATAATGTTCTTTAAGATTTAACAAAAATGACTTCAATTTATCATTTAATTCAATGGCAATTCCTATATCTGAACTGTATTCACACCTCGTAACCCAAGGTATTTTTATGAATCTAATTGTTTTCCCAGCTTTTTCCTCTCTGATGTAAACAGGATTACTTATTATATCATCTGTAATATTTTCAATATCCCTATAGATATTGCTTGCAGGAACTCCCAAGAGTTCTGCTAAATCTTTTATTGATATGATATATGGTTTCAGTTCCTCATCTCCTTTAACTACTTGCATAATAGCTGCTCTTATAAGCTTTGCACTATTTAATTTTAATGCTTGTTTGCCACCAACCAATGTATTTGCCTGGCACACATAATTTCTTGTATCCAAACAGAAGTCAAAAGTTATCTGCCCCTCAATGCGCTTGTGCCCTCTACTCATAAAAATACCCCCTTTTAATTTTAGTTATTTTATAAGATTAAAGAAAAATAACCATTTTGTCAATAGGTTATTTTTCTTTCAAATTCTAACTTTTCAAAACTATCAAAAAGTTATTTTTCAGCATATAAAAAAATCTCAAAACTATCAAAAAGTTATTTTTCGACTATCAAAAGGTTATTTTTGACTATCAAAAGGTTATTTTTAATTCTTTGTGGATAACTCTCAAACTCATTGATTTTACTAAGATACACGCATTTTAACCACGCCCAAATTTGTCTATAAGTATTTAAGTATTAAAGTAACCATATTATTCTATCAGACTTTCAAAACTATCAAAAAGTTATTTTTCAATTAGTTCAAACAAATAACTGATAAGACTTTTGCAACATTTTTTACAATTAAAGCAAAATGTTCTTTTGATAGCTCGTTTGTCGAAAATGCTTTTGCGTTATTTTTAATTACTTTTAACAAAAATAACAAAACAAAAAAAAGCCCCCATCATAAGGCAGCTTTCTGTCATACATTATTTGTTTACTGTTTCTGATGGAACAACTGCAAGCGTTTTTCCCAATGGAGCTAATACTTTTAGGATAGTATTTAACTGTGGACTAGTGCTACCCTTTTCCATTCTTGCAATTATGGGCTGCTTTACACCGCTTAATTCTTCCAGCTTTTTTTGACTTATGCCCTTCTCCTGTCTTGCTTTAATCAGTTCCCCGATAATAGATACTCGCAGATCGCTTTCTATAAGTTCCTCTTGTGTAAGAATACTATCCATAAATTCTAAAGCATCATTTCCAACAGCATCCGCTCCGCGTTTGTTTAAATCTACCAGATTTTCTCGTGCTTGTTCTATGACTTGTGAATATTCTTTATTTGTCCTCATTATATTTTCTCCCATCAAGATATATTGTATTTTAAAGGTATTAATAATTCAATAACTTTATATGCCTCGTCCTATTCCTGATTTCATATTAACGAATACAATAGCGTTCAGAACGCACAGAATCAATTCTAAGGCATCTTAAATGTACAAGCATAATAATTTGCCTTAAATCAATTTTGAACCCGATACAGGGCGAATATGAAGTCACAGAGGCATTAAGGCAAAAAAGAAAGCTGTCATTTGCGACAACTTCCCTGTTATTAATCTTCATAATGCCCTTTACATGATATGATTTTGATATTCTGCAATTCGTCAATGTCGTATACAAGGCGGTTCGCTTCGTCAATTCGCCTTGAAAAGCCTGGACGATGTTTTAACGGTTCAGGCTTACCAGTTCCCTGCATCACTCCGTTTCGCTTTATGTCATCTATCAGACTATTAATTTTCTTTAGTGTTTTACGGTCTTGAGCCTGCCAATACAGATAATGTTCCCAGCCCTTTTCCGTGAACGTGAAATCATCCATTGCTCGTTGCTCCTTATCTCTTGATTCCATGTTTGCGTTCAAAGTCTAAGATCTTTTGTGTAGGCTGCCAGTCATCAGACTCCATTGCTCGCAGTTCTTCCATGCTGAATGATATTGTTTCTCCACGTTCAAACTGCGCCCGGCTTTCGTCAATCATGGCAAGATATTCAGCATTCCTCTTCGCCTTCATCAGCTCGTTATACTCACGTTCGGAAACAATGACGACATTCTGGTTGTTTTTCCTCGAAACAATGACGGGTTCGCCGCTAAAAGCACTGTCAAGATAATCTTTTAACCTTGCTCTTAAATCAATAGGTTTTGTCGCAATCATTTTTACACCTTCTTTCTATTATGTACTTGATACAGTACGGTATTCTGTACTTTTATTATATTCACAGTATATCCCAGTGTCAATGAAAATAAAAAGGGAAGTTTTGTTATTACTCCCCTTGCGTTTACTGTCTACTATTTACAATTTACTTTTGTTTCTTTTGCATTTCTGCTATTTTCTTTTTCAGGTCATATATTACTTGCTGTTCTTTGGTCAAATTATGGCAATATATTCATCAATGGCAGCAGTCCATAGCGCCCCTACATCACCGGTTCCGACTGTTTCAGCGTATAACTTCCAGTTCTCAATTTTGGTCTGCTCTGCACGAAAAGAAAAAGATTGCTTTTGTGGCTTCGTATTTGCCCCGTAGACGTGCTTTTCTTCTTCAAGTGTACTTTTTCATAGGCTGTGGTGGTTTTGGGGCTGTCTGCGGCTCCTGCGTGGTTTGTGGAGTGGTTGACCATACGATTATGATGAATTTTATTGAAATTGTTTTATGCCACTTTGAATCCTGTTTCTCCCGAAAAGCTGCTTTCCGCTGGTTTGTTACCATTACGGTCGGCCTTATGCTCCGTTCCGATAAACTTAGACTTACTTCTGTTATCCGTGACCTTGCCCTCAGCCCGGGTTCTTATGATTCCATGCTGCATTTTTTCAGGGCATCCTCCTGGTCACTGGAAGATATACGCAGACGCTGGTTTTCAGCCGTCATGAATCATGCACCCCTTTATAGGGAAGGCGGCTTCCATGTTCTTGTAGGCGATGGGGTAAAGCAGTCAAAAGAAGGACGCCGGATGCCGGGAGTCAAAAAACTGTTCCAGGAATCTGAAAATTCCGCAAAGCCTGAGTACATCCACGGGCATATGTTTGGAGGACTTGGCATTCTGGCTGGAAGTGCCCGCAACTGGGTCTGTATCCCTTTAAGCATCCGTCTCCATGACGACCTCCAGGCTGCCATGGAATGGAAAGGGGCGGCTGTTTCATGTGCTTCCCATGTGGTCCAGATGGTGGAAGACGCATATCAGGCTGCCCTGACTTTTGGGGACTGCCTGCTCCTGCTGGACAGATATTTCCTTACTGTCCCGGTCCTTGAAAAGCTGAAAACACTTAACAGCAGCGGGGCGGCGCACATGGAGATCATTACCAAGGCAAAGAAATCCTGCACGGCATATGAAAAACCCGGTCCCCGGAAACCCGGAAGGGGACGTCCTCCCAAAAAGGGAGCCGCTGTCCGCCTGAAAGAATTATTCACCTCCCAAAGGGAACAGTTCCAGGATGCAGAGATTGAGCTTTATGGGAAGAAGGAATCCATCCGTTACTACTGCATTGACCTGCTGTGGGGACAGAAGCTTTATCAGGAGCTGCGTTTTGTGCTGGTGGAAATGGATGGGCATCCAGAGCATCCTGGCAGGCACCAGCCTGGCACTGGAACTGCTGTCGGTCATCCGGCTTTACAGTTACCAGTTCCGGATCGAATGCACCTTCCGGGAGCTGAAACAGCAGGTCGGCGCATTCTGCTATCATTTCTGGTCAAAGCATATGCCAAAATTGAGTTATTACCAGAAGAAAGATGAACCGTCACACCTTGAACGTGTAGAAAATGAAAAATCCCGCCGGAAAGTATTGGAAACGGTACGCGCTATTGAGATGCATATGGCACTGTCCTGTATTGCAATGGGAATACTGCAGAGCGTTTCCATTCGTTTTGCCGGAGAGTTCCACCCCGGGCATTTTCAGCTTCCATAAGTATGTACCTTTCTATAGACTAATGATAACACATATTTACTTGAAATATTATTCCTATCACATTTCGCTTTTCCTTTATATATGAATAATTGACCGAATACATTGTTACTCGATTTATTTCATTTACTGCCTTATCAATCACTTTATCTTTAAAATTGCCAAAAGCAGGATACTTATCTTCACAATCACAGCACTCTCGTATTTCCTGTACTGGAACTTCTATAGATATCCCATCTTTAGGAAGAACTTTACTCATTATTTTACTTTGGATCATTTCAAAAATCCTAATAGCATAAACAGACTTCATAACAAGAACTTCCTGTAAAGTATATTGTGTATAATGTTCTTTAAGATTTAACAAAAATGACTTCAATTTATCATTTAATTCAATGGCAATTCCTATATCTGAACTGTATTCACACCTCGTAACCCAAGGTATTTTTATGAATCTAATTGTTTTCCCAGCTTTTTCCTCTCTGATGTAAACAGGATTACTTATTATATCATCTGTAATATTTTCAATATCCCTATAGATATTGCTTGCAGGAACTCCCAAGAGTTCTGCTAAATCTTTTATTGATATGATATATGGTTTCAGTTCCTCATCTCCTTTAACTACTTGCATAATAGCTGCTCTTATAAGCTTTGCACTATTTAATTTTAATGCTTGTTTGCCACCAACCAATGTATTTGCCTGGCACACATAATTTCTTGTATCCAAACAGAAGTCAAAAGTTATCTGCCCCTCAATGCGCTTGTGCCCTCTACTCATAAAAATACCCCCTTTTAATTTTAGTTATTTTATAAGATTAAAGAAAAATAACCATTTTGTCAATAGGTTATTTTTCTTTCAAATTCTAACTTTTCAAAACTATCAAAAAGTTATTTTTCAGCATATAAAAAAATCTCAAAACTATCAAAAAGTTATTTTTCGACTATCAAAAGGTTATTTTTGACTATCAAAAGGTTATTTTTAATTCTTTGTGGATAACTCTCAAACTCATTGATTTTACTAAGATACACGCATTTTAACCACGCCCAAATTTGTCTATAAGTATTTAAGTATTAAAGTAACCATATTATTCTATCAGACTTTCAAAACTATCAAAAAGTTATTTTTCAATTAGTTCAAACAAATAACTGATAAGACTTTTGCAACATTTTTTACAATTAAAGCAAAATGTTCTTTTGATAGCTCGTTTGTCGAAAATGCTTTTGCGTTATTTTTAATTACTTTTAACAAAAATAACAAAACAAAAAAAAGCCCCCATCATAAGGCAGCTTTCTGTCATACATTATTTGTTTACTGTTTCTGATGGAACAACTGCAAGCGTTTTTCCCAATGGAGCTAATACTTTTAGGATAGTATTTAACTGTGGACTAGTGCTACCCTTTTCCATTCTTGCAATTATGGGCTGCTTTACACCGCTTAATTCTTCCAGCTTTTTTTGACTTATGCCCTTCTCCTGTCTTGCTTTAATCAGTTCCCCGATAATAGATACTCGCAGATCGCTTTCTATAAGTTCCTCTTGTGTAAGAATACTATCCATAAATTCTAAAGCATCATTTCCAACAGCATCCGCTCCGCGTTTGTTTAAATCTACCAGATTTTCTCGTGCTTGTTCTATGACTTGTGAATATTCTTTATTTGTCCTCATTATATTTTCTCCCATCAAGATATATTGTATTTTAAAGGTATTAATAATTCAATAACTTTATATGCCTCGTCCTATTCCTGATTTCATATTAACGAATACAATAGCGTTCAGAACGCACAGAATCAATTCTAAGGCATCTTAAATGTACAAGCATAATAATTTGCCTTAAATCAATTTTGAACCCGATACAGGGCGAATATGAAGTCACAGAGGCATTAAGGCAAAAAAGAAAGCTGTCATTTGCGACAACTTCCCTGTTATTAATCTTCATAATGCCCTTTACATGATATGATTTTGATATTCTGCAATTCGTCAATGTCGTATACAAGGCGGTTCGCTTCGTCAATTCGCCTTGAAAAGCCTGGACGATGTTTTAACGGTTCAGGCTTACCAGTTCCCTGCATCACTCCGTTTCGCTTTATGTCATCTATCAGACTATTAATTTTCTTTAGTGTTTTACGGTCTTGAGCCTGCCAATACAGATAATGTTCCCAGCCCTTTTCCGTGAACGTGAAATCATCCATTGCTCGTTGCTCCTTATCTCTTGATTCCATGTTTGCGTTCAAAGTCTAAGATCTTTTGTGTAGGCTGCCAGTCATCAGACTCCATTGCTCGCAGTTCTTCCATGCTGAATGATATTGTTTCTCCACGTTCAAACTGCGCCCGGCTTTCGTCAATCATGGCAAGATATTCAGCATTCCTCTTCGCCTTCATCAGCTCGTTATACTCACGTTCGGAAACAATGACGACATTCTGGTTGTTTTTCCTCGAAACAATGACGGGTTCGCCGCTAAAAGCACTGTCAAGATAATCTTTTAACCTTGCTCTTAAATCAATAGGTTTTGTCGCAATCATTTTTACACCTTCTTTCTATTATGTACTTGATACAGTACGGTATTCTGTACTTTTATTATATTCACAGTATATCCCAGTGTCAATGAAAATAAAAAGGGAAGTTTTGTTATTACTCCCCTTGCGTTTACTGTCTACTATTTACAATTTACTTTTGTTTCTTTTGCATTTCTGCTATTTTCTTTTTCAGGTCATATATTACTTGCTGTTCTTTGGTCAAATTATGGCAATATATTCATCAATGGCAGCAGTCCATAGCGCCCCTACATCACCGGTTCCGACTGTTTCAGCGTATAACTTCCAGTTCTCAATTTTGGTCTGCTCTGCACGAAAAGAAAAAGATTGCTTTTGTGGCTTCGTATTTGCCCCGTAGACGTGCTTTTCTTCTTCAAGTGTACTTTTTCATAGGCTGTGGTGGTTTTGGGGCTGTCTGCGGCTCCTGCGTGGTTTGTGGAGTGGTTGACCATACGATTATGATGAATTTTATTGAAATTGTTTTATGCCACTTTGAATCCTGTTTCTCCCGAAAAGCTGCTTTCCGCTGGTTTGTTACCATTACGGTCGGCCTTATGCTCCGTTCCGATAAACTTAGACTTACTTCTGTTATCCGTGACCTTGCCCTCAGCCCGGGTTCTTATGATTCCATGCTGCATTTTTTCAGGGCATCCTCCTGGTCACTGGAAGATATACGCAGACGCTGGTTTTCAGCCGTCATGAATCATGCACTCCTGACTTTTGGGGACTGCCTGCTCCTGCTGGACAGATATTTCCTTACTGTCCCGGTCCTTGAAAAGCTGAAAACACTTAACAGCAGCGGGATCCGTTACTACTGCATTGACCTGCTGTGGGGGCAGAAGCTTTATCAGGAGCTGCGTTTTGTGCTGGTGGAAATGGATGGCATCCAGAGCATCCTGGCAGGCACCAGCCTGGCACTGGAGCCGCTGTCGGTCATCCGGCTTTACAGTTACCAGTTCCGGATCGAATGCACTTTTCGGGAGCTGAAACAGCAGGTTGGCGCATTCTGCTATCATTTCTGGTCAAAGCATATGCCAAAATTGAGTTATTACCAGAAGAAAGATGAACCGTCACACCTTGAACGTGTAGAAAATGAAAAATCCCGCCGGAAAGTATTGGAAACGGTACGCGCTATTGAGATGCATATGGCACTGTCCTGTATTGCAATGGGAATACTGCAGAGCGTTTCCATTCGTTTTGCCGGAGAGTTCCACCCCGGGCAGATACGTTACCAGAGGACGCCTTCCAGGGGGCGGATGTCAGAAGCCGCTGTCATGCACTATCTGCGGAAACATTTTTTCCGCCTTTTAGGAAAACAGCCAGAATTATGCATAACGCAGATAATTCAGGAACAGCAGGATGGGTCCGGAACCTACTGGGGTTCACGGGCTTCTTAAGCAGCGCAAACTTTTTACTCACAAGTAATTGAGTACCCACTAAAAAACAATCTAAGAAATACATTTTTGATGTATAAAAACGTATTTGACTATTTTCTGTACTTTGAATTAAGCGGTAAAACATAGTATGCTTTATAAAAATTTAGATTATTTAATCGGGGTTTGATGGAAGATAACATGATTTTATATAGACTTGTCAGTACAATTGTTGTCAGATGCACTTTCTTAAAATAGGACATTATCTCAGGGCTTTTTTATTGTCTGTATAATGGGGTTAAAACCCTCGCCTTTAGGCGAAACCTTTAGG
>CAMWJQ010000155.1 GCA_947174615.1 uncultured Lachnospiraceae bacterium | reverse complement strand
AAAAATTGCCTAGCCATATTGAATTATTGTTAAAAATATGTCAGAATAATACTATCCAGTGTCCATATAAATAGGAACATGATAATAATGATAGAAATAGATTGATACGCAGGAGGCAGAGCTTATGAGAGGGATAGATACACAGGTTCGAAAAACACGACGGGCAATTTTCAGAGAAGTGGCAAATATGGCATATCATTCCACAAATCTAGTGGATGATATGGAAGCACTCCCCTATAAACTTGCAGATGCAGAGAACTCACCCTATTGGGATAACATTTATCGTGAGCGCGAGATTATCCGCGAGCGCACCCGGCTTGCAATGGGAATGTCGCTGCGCCCGGAGGACGAGCCAGTACAGGTCAGTCAGGGGGTGGAGGAGAGTAATATTGATGAAAAGTATTATGAGCCGCCTCTGATGCAGGTGATCGCGTCTGCGTGCAATGCATGTCCGGAGAATCGGTATGAAGTCACTGACAAATGCATGGGATGTCTTGCACACCCGTGCAATGAGGTATGTCCGCGAGGCGCTATTACAATGAAAAACGGACGCTCTGTAATCGATCAGGAGAAATGCATCAAGTGTGGTAAATGTAAGACCATCTGTCCCTATGATGCGATTTCTCATCAGCAGCGCCCATGTCTTGCGCATTGCGGCGTGAATGCGATCCATTCAGATAGCCACGGCAGGGCTGTGATCGACGATGAGAAGTGTGTTTCCTGCGGACAGTGTATGGTGAGCTGTCCTTTTGGCGCAATCGCTGATAAATCGCAGATTTTTCAGTTGATCCGCGCGATGCAGTCAGGAAGAAAAATCATCGCGCAGGTGGCGCCTGCGTTTGTGGGGCAGTTCGGACCCAAGGTGACACCAGATATGTTAAAGACCGCACTCAAGGAATTAGGATTCTTTGATGTGTATGAGACAGCGATCGGCGCTGACATGGGTGCCATGACAGAAGCAGAGCATTACGTGAAAGAGGTAGCGACGGGAGAGGTGCCGTTTCTGCTCACCTCATGCTGCCCGTCATGGTCGATGCTTGCCAAGAAATTTTTCCCGGAAACGATTGATAAGATCAGTAATGCCCTGACGCCAATGGTAGCGACTGCCAGGGTGATCAAGGAGCAGCATCCGGATGCGAGTGTGGTATTTATCGGACCATGTGCTAGCAAGAAGCTTGAGGCAAGCCGCAGGACAATCCGCTCCGATGTGGACTTTGTAATCACCTTTGAGGAGCTTACGGGGATGTTTGAAGCGAAGGGAATCTTACTGGAAGAAATCGAGGCGATGGACACGATGAACGACGCAACTGCTGCCGGGCGCGGATATGGCGTTGCGGGAGGCGTTGCCAGCGCCATTGAGGGGTGTATTAAGGAATATTATCCTGACACCGAGATTCATATCGAACATGCGGAGAGTCTCTCTGAGTGCAAAAAGATTTTGATGCTTGCAAAAGCCGGCAAGAAAAACGGATGTTTGATTGAAGGAATGGCGTGTCCGGGCGGCTGTGTTGCCGGGGCAGGTACGAACATTGCCATTCCGACAGCGGCAAAAGATTTGATCAGCTTCAAAAATTCTTCCGAACAAAAACTTCCGGGACAGGATGTACGCCAGCCGGAGTGAAGGTGATAGATTCGCTTATAGAACAATAACAAAAAGGGACTGTCAGAAATAGATACGATGATCTAATCTGACAGTCCCTGAAATTATTCTGAATTGTCCAATGATGGCAGGGTATTACAGGTCAGCGCCGTGGTCGATAACAATAATCTGTCCTGTAATTGCAGAGGACTCATCACCTGCAAGGAACAGGATTGCATTGGCAACCTCCTCTGGCGTACACACTGGCAGGGACAGGTCGGCATGTTTTGCCATAGCGCCCATCATATCAGGATCAAGGTTTTCTTTTTTCATTCCCATTGTCATTGGTGTCACGACGCTTCCCGGACAGAGGGCGTTGCAGCGTACATTGACATTCGCACAGCGCATAGCGATATTTTTTGTCATGCCGATCATCGCCGCCTTACTTGCCACATAAGCCACACCGCCGCCGCCTGTGTAGCCTGCCACGCTGGCAACATTCACAATAGAGCCTGCCTTTTTTTCGATCATCACTTTTGATGCCTCTCTCGTCATGTAAAGCGTGCCCTTTGTATTGATATCAATTAAGGTGTCAATTGTCTGGTCTGTCACCTTTTCCACAGCTTCAATGCCGCTGTCAACAACACCCGCATTGTTTACCAGAATATCAACAGTGCCAAAGGCTTCAAGGGTTTTTGCGATCACAGCACTGCACTGCGCTTTGTCTGAGATGTCGCAGGGGACTGCCAAGGCTTCGCCTCCGGCTGCTTTGATTTTATCTGCCACAGCGTCGAGCTGCTCTACCCTTCGCGCTGAAATGACAACCTTTGCGCCCTCCTTTGCAAAAAGCTCTGCTGCGCAGGCACCGATGCCTGAGTTGCCTCCCGTGATTACTGCTACCTTTCCGTCAAGTCTGCCCATGTGATTACCTCCTAAATTTGTCATTATTATTTCAGATTTTACTGCTGATATGATTATAACATATATGATAGAATAAATATAAGAAAAAAAATATAAAATATAATTGTATTATTTGGAGGAATGACCAATGAGAAAAGAACTGATGTATCACAAACCAGATGCAGAAAAGTTAAAAATGGCGGAAGAACTGATTGAGCAGATTGCCAATGGGGAGGGCGATGTTGCAGAGGCGCTGCGTAAACTTGAAGAACTGACGGGAAAAAGACAGGAGGAGGCTGAGTTTTCTGAATATTGGAGTTATACGGACCTAGATGTGATTGCAGAGAAAACTTTGGTAGAGGAAGCGCCGCTTGTTCAGGATTTGACAAGGGAGGAGTTGATAGAGATTGTAAGCGTCATGTCAGATGCTTTTTTCAATGATGAGGACGGCAAACTATTATTTTATGAAGATTTATTATACAAATCATTATCATTACCATATGCGGCGGATTATATTATGCAGCTTGTTGGCACTTATGAAGAACTGGCTGACAGAATGCTTTCAGATGCAAAAAATGGCAATATTCTTTTTGGGCATAGGAACACCTCAACACGGTAATGCTATGAAAGTAAAATCCATTTCAATTGGAGTTTACTTTCATAGCGTAATCAGAGATGAATATGAGGTGCAAGGATGGATTATACAGATAATTTACAGAGTGTACTGCCGCTTGGTCTGGCGTTTGGCATGGCGATGGACGAGCAGGCGATCAATCATTACGGCAAGATGACAGAGTACGAAAAAGAGCAGGTAATAGCCAGAAGCAAAGGTGTTAAAAGCAAAGAGGAAATGCAGCAGCTGATACAGAAAATCAGCGACGGCGATACCATAATGTAAGCTCGTGATGTGAGCTCGGGGGAGAAGCAGCCTGAACTTGTAAGCAGGGCTGCTTCTTCTTTAATAAAAATTCATCAAAATTTAACGATTATGCGCTTGTGATGTTCCTTGATTTAAAGTATAATATTCAATGAGACATACTATAAATTGAGAAATATAAATAAGAAAGGGTGTTGTGAATGGGATTAAAGAGTGACGAGAGTATTAAGGAGTTTACGCATAAGTATTCAAAAGTATGTGTGGACAACAACGCCATTGAACCAGATTTGTTTGATGAGTACGGTGTAAAAAGAGGGCTGCGTGACAAAAACGGAAAGGGAGTGCTATCGGGTCTCACGAATATTTCACTGATTAAGTCATCAGAGGAGATTGACGGGAAGAGCGTTCCATGTGACGGACAGCTTTATTACAGAGGTTATAATATCTTTGATCTGGTTAGAGGTTTTCAAAAAGAGAACCGATTCGGTTTTGATGAGTGTGCGTATCTGTTATTATTCGGCAATCTTCCAACTTCAAATGAATTGATGGAATTCAAAAAGACATTGGGATACAGTATGACGCTGCCCACGAATTTTGTGCGGGATGTCATTATGAAAGCGCCAAGCCATGATATTATGAATTCTTTGACCAAGAGTGTGCTGACGCTGGCTTCTTATGATGATAGTGTGGCTGATATGTCGCTGGACAATGTGCTTCGGCAGAGTCTTATGCTGATCAGTGTGTTCCCAATGCTTTCTGTATATGGTTATCATGCCTACAATCACTACGAATGTGACGAGAGTCTGTATATACATAGACCAGATCCAAGGCTTTCTACTGCGGAGAATTTGCTCAGGATGCTGCGTCCGGATATGTCTTATACACCGACAGAGGCGAAAGTGCTTGATGCTGCGCTTGTGCTTCACATGGAGCATGGCGGAGGTAATAATTCTACTTTTACGACAAGAGTGGTTACCAGCGCGGGTTCTGATACGTATTCGGTTATTGCAGCGGCGCTTTCTTCTTTGAAAGGACCAAAGCATGGCGGGGCAAACATTAAGGTTGTACAGATGATGGAGGATCTCCGAAGAAATGTAGATGATACAACTAATGAAAATCAGGTGCGGGAATATTTATACCGGCTTTTGAACAAAGAGGCGTTTGACAGAAGTGGTCTGATCTATGGTATGGGACATGCAGTATATTCGATTTCCGATCCAAGAGCATTAGTGTTTAAGTCCTTTGTAGAACGTCTTGCCAATGAGAAGAAACATCACAAGGATTTTGAATTGTATTCTATGATTGAGCGGTTAGCGCCGGAAGTGATTGCAGAGAAGTGCAGGATCTATAAGGGTGTCAGTGCGAATGTGGACTTTTACAGTGGATTCGTGTACAGTATGCTGGATATTCCGATGGAGCTGTTTACGCCAATTTTTGCGATTGCACGTATTGTCGGCTGGAGTGCACACCGCATGGAAGAGCTGATTAATGTGGATAAGATTATCCGACCGGCATACAAGAGTATCGCTGAGCTGAGACCTTATCAGACACTCAAGGACAGGTCAACACCGAGATTAGATGGTCAGGAACAGAGAGTATATAAACTTCCTATGAATTAAAAGGAAAAAAATTCTAAAAAGTTATTGCTTTTTACAGAGTACGGTGTTAAAATATCTATAAGTTGAATGAATGCTAGATGATAAAGAGTGGACTTGTGAGTCCACTCTTTTGTTCATGGTAATAAGAAATATGGCGTATTTTCTGTTTTAAGGGGAAGTCCTATATGAGGTGAGTGAATGGCGAAAAAAGATATTTATGAAGAACGGGCAGAGGCGTTGCTCGCACCCATTGTGGCGGCAAACGGCTGTGAGATTTATGATGTTGAGTATGTGAAAGAGGGAAGCGACTGGTATCTGAGGGCTTATATTGATAAGCCAGAGGGCGTGAGTATCGTTGACTGTGAGAATGTCAGCCGCGCTTTTTCGGATAAACTAGACCAAGAAGATTTTATACCAGATGCCTATATACTTGAAGTGTCCAGTCCAGGACTTGGCAGGGCATTGAGAAAGGACAGACACCTTGAAAAGAGTCTTGGTGAGGAGGTAGAAGTAAAGACCTATAAGCCAATTGAGCAGCATAAAGAATTTGTTGGTATCCTCAAATCATATGACAAGGATACTGTCACGATAGAAGTGGAGAGTGGTTCAGAGACAAAGGATATGGTCTTTGCCAAATCTGATATAGCGATTATCAGATTAACACTGGATTTTTAGTTTAGGAGGGTAAAGGAAAAATGAATAAGGAATTAATGGAAGCGCTTAATATTCTTGAGAAGGAGAAGGAGATTAGCAAGGAGACGTTGTTCGAGGCAATTGAAAATTCCCTCCTGACAGCCTGCAAGAATCATTTCGGAAAGGCAGACAATATCACTGTCCAGATCGACAGGGAGACCTGTGATTTTATGGTGTATGCCACGAAGGATATCGTAGCAACCTACGATGAAGTTGAGGACGATGTCACACAGATCTGTATTGATGATGCAATTCAGCTTTCAAAGAATGCCGTGATCGGGGATACGATCAATATAGAGATCAAATCAAAAGAATTCGGGCGCATCGCCACACAGAACGCAAAGAATGTCATCTTACAAAAAATACGTGAGGAGGAGCGAAGCGTCGTATACAATCAGTTTTTTGAGAAAGAAAAAGATGTTGTCACAGGCATTGTACAGCGTTATATTGGCAGGAATATCAGTATTAATCTTGGTAAAGCAGATGCAGTGCTCAATGAGGCAGAGCAGGTAAAGGGGGAGGAGTTCAAGCCGACAGAACGTATCAAAGTATATATTTTGGAGGTTAAGAATACGCCAAAGGGACCTAGAATCCTAGTCAGCAGAACACATCCTGAGCTTGTGAAACGGCTTTTTGAGGCAGAAGTGACAGAAATTAAGGACGGCACGGTAGAAATCATGAGCATTGCCAGAGAGGCGGGAAGCCGTACAAAACTTGCAGTCAGAACAAATAACCCTAATGTCGATGCGGTGGGAGCGTGTGTCGGCATGAACGGTGCAAGGGTAAATGCGATTGTCGAGGAGCTTCGCGGTGAGAAGATTGATATTGTAAACTGGGATGAAAACCCTGGAAACTTTATACAAAATGCGCTTTCGCCAGCCAAGATTGTAGCAGTGTTTGCAGACCCGGATGAGAAGACAGCAAAGGTTGTCGTACCAGATTACCAGCTCTCCCTTGCCATTGGTAAGGAGGGACAGAACGCAAGACTGGCGGCAAGGCTTACGGGATACAAGATTGACATTAAGTCCGAGACGCAGGCGAAGGACGCAGAGGGATTCCGCTATGAGGATTACATGTTTGATGAGGATGGCGATGTCTACTATGAGGAGGAGTACGAAGAAGGCGAATATGTAGAGGAGGAATATGACGACACTGCATATGAGGAAGGCGTATATGACGACGCTGAATCTGGAGAGGATGTGCCCGGCGGGACTGAGTATGATGACGCAGGGGTTGAAGAATACAGCTATGATGCTGAATCAGAACCCGACAGCATGGAGGAGGAGACAGAGGTATAAATGGCGAAAAAGATTCCGATGAGACAGTGTATCGGCTGTGGTGAGATGAAGAGCAAGAAGGAAATGATACGGGTACTTCGCACAGAGGAACAGGGCATCATGTTGGACGCTACAGGCAGAAAGAATGGCAGAGGTGCATACATATGCCCTGACCCTGAATGTATGAGGAAGGCGAGAAAATCGAGAGGACTAGACAGAGCCTTCAAGATGCCAGTACCTGATGAAATATATGACAGTCTGACAAAGGAGATAGAAGTATTTGAATGAGCAGTACTCAAAGAAGATATATTCCATGCTGGGGCTTGCGATGAAGGCAGGCAGGGTAGTGAGTGGAGAATTTGCAACTGACAAGAGTGTTAAGAGCGGTAAAGCATGGCTCGTTATTGTGTCGGAGGATGCATCAGATAATACCAAGAAGATGTTTTCTGATAGGTGTGAGTTTTACGAAGTACCAAGATATTTTTTTGGCACAAAAGAGGAACTTGGGCGTTCAATCGGTAAGGCTATGCGATCATCTCTTGCAATTACAGATGAGAACTTCGCAAAATCTATAGAGAAGCAATTGGAACAGTCATCAATCTGTTAATCGTGAGGGTGAGGAGGAGTAATATGGCAAAAATGAAAGTGTATGAATTGGCACAGGAGATCGGCGTTAAGAGCGCAGAAATCCTTGCATTATTAAAAAATAAAGGTATAGAGGTAAAAAGCCACATGAGTGTATTAGAGGACCGACAAGTAGAGGATGTGAGGAGTACGCTGAAAGCACCTGCTAAGTCAGAGGAGGCATCTAAGACGACAGAGAAGACCACAGCATCGGGAGAGACGAAGGCGCCTTCCAAGACTGGTGAGGGAACTCCGGTAAAGAAGAAAAAGAGTATCATATTTGTGAGCAATCCTCACAATTCCAAGATGCCCGGGGGCGCACAGATTCCAAGAAAAGCTGCACATTCAGAGAAAAAGGCGGCACCGCAGGGCAAGACGCCAAATGCTGAGGTAAAGAAGCCGGCAGCGGATCCAAAAGCGGAGGCTGTTGTGGAGAAGCCAATACAGAAACCTGTAGTGGCAGAGGCTGCCAAGGCGGAGGCTGTGAAAGCAGAGCAGCCCAAAAAGGAAGCAGCTACACACACACAGCCTATAGCGAATACAGAAGCTCCTGTAAAGACACAGGAGTCTGCTGTAAAAAGTGAAGCCCCTCTGAAGGCACAGGAAGCTGCGGCAAAAAATGAAGCTCCTGCTATAAAGGCTGAGGAATCAAAACCAGCGCAGAAAAATGATGTGCGGGATAATACGAACCGGAGTGAAAACCAGCGCCGCGATGGACAGCGGAATTTTGACAATAACAGAGATAATAATAGAGATAATAACAGAAATGACGGACAGCGCCGCGATGGACAGCGGAATTTTGACAATAATAACAGAAATGACGGGCAGCGTCGTGACGGACAGCGTCGTGACGGACAGCGTCATGATGTACAAAGTCATGACGTACAACGTCAGGGCAATAGACATGGACAGGGATTTAACGGCGGGCGCGATAATAAAGGCGGATTGGGTAATAAGGGTGCCAAGGGCGGCTTTGTGCCGGAAAGTCCGATTAAAGATGCCGAGAAGCATAGAGATGAGGAA
>CAMWJQ010000154.1 GCA_947174615.1 uncultured Lachnospiraceae bacterium | reverse complement strand
GTACGAAATATTTCTGACCGTCTTTCCGGCAAGTTCTGAGGTCTGGTATGTAACAGTTGTCCATGCGTCCTGCACCTTTTTGTCGCCCTCGAGCACCAGCTCGGAGCCGTCGTCAAGTGCCAGCACTGCGTCCAATGCCACCCCGGCGCCCTTTGCCCGCGCGGTTGTGGTGAATGTCATGTTGTCCGGAATGGTCAGGTCTGCGCTGTACAGTTTGATGACAGACGGCACGCCCTGCTTCACAGAGCCGCGCAGAATCATGCTGGTACCGCCGTAGTAGGCATCGCCTACGTCAAGGTCTGCGGACAGTTTGTTACCATCTCCGTCCTCGATAATATAGCGATATGTCGGGAGCATATCGGAGATACTGCGGTTGTTCCAGTCGAGCATACTAATCAGCTCTCCGTTTTTGTAAAAGCCATAGCCGTTTCCAGTAGAAAAATTAGTCACAAACGGCAGTGCCGTCAACGCGGTGCGCTCCACAACGTAGGTGGAAACGCCTCTCCAGTCGGTGTCTCCCTCTGTCTCAACGTCCGCAGACGGATCGCCTTTGGCATTGACCCACAGTTTATTTTCCCGCTTCCAGAACTCCTGTATCATATCTGTGGAAAAATAGGTCCAACTCGGGCAATAAAGTCCCAACGAAGTGTATGTTCCGCCGTCGGGCTTTTCAAACAAATTCCACTTGACAGGCGTGTCGTAGCCGTTGCTCTGTACATCGACGCCTGCGTACAAATCATAGGGATCAATCTGCTTCTCCTCCGCCAGCTCCGCGGAGGTTTTGAGCAGCTCCTCGGGCGCGAGTGTGTCTGTTGTCCACCAGAAGTTCAGAAACATGGAATCTGCGACAGAATTGCCTTCTGCATCTTTCATATATGGAGCATTTTTCTCGGTGAGTGCATTCTGCCAGTCCATCTCGCCATCGACTGTCATCGAATCATAATAAATCAGCTCCAGGTCTGGCGCCTGCTGTTTGTAATAAGCAAGAAACTCCTGCATTCTGTCGGCATGGTCTTTTGTCAGCTCCTCCCCTTCTGTCTCCTGATTGATGAACCATCCGTCAAATCCATAAATTTCTGCCACTTCAATCAGTTTATCCACAACAGGGTAGCTTCCATCCTCCCGTTTCTGTAAAAGGTCGTCAAGCCATTCGATTTTTCCGCCGTGTGCCGCCTGCGGCATAAATACGGTTCCAATGACCTTCACACCATTTTTGTGCCCTGCATCCACGACATCGGGGCTTGGGGCAACGATCAAACCTTCACCAGATGAGCCGCCCCAATATACAAGCGTGTCTACATACTGCCAGTATGTAAAAGCATTTGCCTCTGCCTTGTTCAATCCATGCGGGGCATTTCCGCTGGTGCTGCCATTCATGATGGAGATAGACATAACTTTCGTGTTCTTGTTCTGCGTTGCATTTACTGGCTCAAGCAGTGCAAGATCGGCACGCTCTGCGAGCGGCACGGTGCTGACATTGAAAATCAAATCCTCATCCTCGTCGGCGTTCCACTCTAAGAGCTGCTTTGGAAACCAGTAGGATGCCTCCGGCTGGCGGGTCATGGTCAGCTCTTTATTGTCGTTCTCACCAGTTATGGTATATTTTGACACAGACTGCTGCGTAGTGTCTGTCTCTGACTCCACAGGTGTCTCTGTATCGATCTCTGTCTGAGCGGGATCCTGTGTCGCCGACGGCTGGGTATCCGTATTGTTCTTTCCGCCGCAAGCTGCCAGACTAACCGTCATGGACGCCGCCAGAATAATACTCATAATCCTTTTTTCATATTTTTTTCTTTCTGTCATACTTCTGTCTCCTTTTCAATAATGCTGTACATCCTTCCCTTTTTAATCATTATAGAACTTCCATTCATGACACTGTCAAACGGCAGTGAACGGGCTGTCAGGATCCGTATTTTCCTACAAGAAAGATGATGCAGTATCGAATAGATCCGACAGCCCGGTATTTCAATTACACCATTTTTATCATCACTGCTCTTTGCAATTTCAATGCTTCTTCTGTGATTACACAACTTTCACGGTTACCACTTCATACGGTTTGAGCACGACTTCAATCTCCTTCCCTGACACAGCCGCCTCGCTCTCTGTCTCTTCGAGCAGATTGCAGATATATGCCTTCTCAAAATCCGCGTTTACAGTCAGTTTTGTCTTGGTGTAAGCATTTTCCGACTCATACATGCGAATGACGGTTCCGCTGCCGTCCGCTGCGTTTTTGATCGTCTCGACGATGACGTTCGCGTGTGCTGCGGACGCATAAGAAAATGCTTCCTTCTCCTCTGTCTGCGTCTGCACGATCAGCGGCTGGTTCAGCTTGTATGCCTCCGTCACAGTACCTGCTGTGCGCCATCCCTCCGCATGGGGATAGATGGCATAAGTGAACTCATGCTCCTCCTGGTCGGTTGTCGGGTTTGGCTCGGTTCCTGACTTAATCAGTGTCAGTGCCATATTGGAATCCTTCACAGAATGCCCGTACTTACAATCATTCAGCAGCGAGACACCATAATGCCCTTCCGACAAATCCATCCATTTCTGTCCGCAGCTCTCAAAACGCGCCACATCCCAGCTTGTATTCTGATGTGTCTTACGTGTCAGGCTGCCGAACTGTACATCAAATGCCGCCTCGTCTGTATGCACTGCCACCGGAAAATGCACCTTTAGCAGCGTCTGGTGCTCTTTCCAGTCCACATAGGTCACAAACTCAATCCTGCGGCTGTCTGCGTAGAAGATGATATTCTGCTGTATTGTGGACTGCGACGCCTTTCTCGTAATTTCAAGCACTGCACGCACTGCGCCGATTTCTGTCCACTCCATATGCTCCACACTGTCTACATCCCAGTACTTTTCCGTATAATAAATATCAATGTCCCAATTGTCAAAATAAATCGGCTTATCTTCATACATGCGAAGCAGGTTGGCGCGCTGCCCCTCCTGAACGATCTCGCGGTCGTTCTCCTTATCGTAGATGCTGGTAAACATTCCCTGCTGGTCGAGCTTAATGGTATAGAATGGCGTCTCCAGCTGGTATTCCCCAACCAGTGTAAACGGCGTTTTTTCGTCTGCACCATCCGCCGAACGGCTGACCCTGAAGGACTTGTAGCCCTTTGACGGGAGACTGCGTACATATGCCACGCTTCCACTGCCGTCTCCGGTTTTCTGGATAGGGTATACCGTGCCGTCACCGTCCACCAGTGCACTGCCTTCCAGTGCGCCAAGATTGACAATATCGTCACGCATCTGTCCTGTCGTGTTAAAAATGGTGACTGCCTCGCCGTTTCCTGCAATTGCCCTGCTGCGCTCCGCGGTCAGTTCCGCAAGCTGTTCTGCCAGTCTGCCGTACTCCTCCTTCGTCACTTCATAAACCTCATGGATGGATGAGCCGGGCAGGATGTCGTGGAACTGGTTCAACAGCACGACTTTCCACATGGCATCCAGCGTTTCCTGCGGATATCCCATTGTCTGCCGTGTCAGAACAGACAACAGCTCCAAATCCATCAGCCCCAGCTCCGACTTGCGGTTGGAGCGCTTGTTTCTCGCCATGGATGTCAGCGTTCCTCTGTGGTACTCAAAATACAGTTCCCCTTCCCACACAGGAAGCCACTTATTGCCGCCGACACGTTCCTTTAGCTCGTCAAAGAAGGTGCGCGCAAACGCCTGGCGCACTTTGGGAATCCCCTTGACGCCCTTTTCCATACGGATAGAAGTCTCAAGCATCTCCCTTGTCGGACCGCCGCCGCCGTCACCATATCCATAAGACACCAGAATGTCATTGTTGATGTCTTTGTTCTGATAGCGCATCCACCCGCCCATGATTGCATCGGGATGGAGCATTCCGTTGTACGTTGTAAAGAAATCCTTAATCGGCTGGTGGACACCCAGCGTCGTGATTAAGTGTGTCAGCACCTCAGATCCGTCGATTCCCCTCCACATCATTGTGTCGTAAGGAATCTTGTTGAACTGATTCCACGCAAGCTTGGTTGTCATAAAGTAATCAATTCCGCACTTTTTCATAATCTGCGGCAGTGCCCCGGAGTAGCCAAACACGTCGGGCAGCCACAGAATGCGGTTATCCACGCCGAATTCCTCCTTGAAAAAGCGCTTACCGTGCATGAACTGCCGCACCAGCGACTCACCGGATGTCAGGTTACAGTCCGCCTCTACCCACATGCCTCCTTCCGGCTCCCAGCGTCCTTCCCGGATGCGCTCCTTTGCTTTCTCATAAAGTTCAGGATAGCGCTCTTTCAGGAAGGCGTAGAGCTGCGGCTGGCTTGACATAAACTTGTAATTTGGATATTCCTCCATCAGTTTCAGCACAGTTGCAAAACTGCGTCCGGTCTTTTCCCTTGTCTGCGCGACTGTCCACCACCATGCGACATCAATGTGCGTGTGTCCAATGCAGGTTGCGATCACATCCTGATAGCCGGCCATCTCATCATACAGCGCCTTGTCAATGTAGTCTGACGCCTCCTGTAATGTGCGGTAAAATTCCTCGGAGTACGGTGTTCGCAAATCGAGATAGTTGACAGTGTTGTTCAGGATTTCCGTGATGTCCTTGCGGTTCTTGTCATCCTCCTCCATTCTGGTAAATGCCGCGAGCGGCACCCACAAATCATAGTAAAGCTTCTCTATCAACGCATCAATTTCCGGCATTTCAACAATCAGGTTAAACTCTGTGTGCAGGATTCCCGTGTATGCCTGCAGTCCTATCTCCAGCACGTCGCCCGCCTTCGCAGCTGTCGATAACAGCACATCGCGGTGGTTCATGTCGATTCCCTGAATGACTTTCCCATTCACAAACAGTAAAAACTGCGGATTTTTCGCATCGTCCCACTCGTCTATCTGCGTGCGGACATGAAGCCACATGCGCTTCCCGTCCAGATCTTTTGGCACCTGATAGGTCGTCTTGAACCAGTAATGGCGGTCTTTTCCATACCAGTGCATGTGCTGGCAGTCAAAGTCTTCCCACGCCGCCGTGTCTGCCTCGGCTTCCTCCGGACGGATAAAGTTACCCTCCTTGTACTTCCAGTTGTCAATTTCAAACCTCTGTTTCACCTTTAATTTTTTGAGTTCCTCGCAGATTACATTCACTCTCTTATCCAAAAAATGCATCCTTCTACCTCCATATTCGTTCCGCATTATCCAGTTTTCAATATTTATTTCCGGCGCAGTCTGTCCGCATACCAGAATACGATTTCGGCAATATGCTGCAGGTCACCCTCTCTCCCGATGCTGCGCCACTGTCCCTTAAATGCCATAAACCAGCGTTCGATCCGCCCTGCGAGCGCATAGGCTTTCTCCTGACACTGCAGGACGCCCTGTTTCTCATGAACGACTGCCGCGCCGACTTCATTCCAGATCCGCACTGCCTCCACCGTCAGATCAAACAGCCCCACAATATCGCGCGCCTGTGCGTCCATGTAAGCTGCAGTCCGCTTCATCTGTATGGAAAGCTCCCGCAGTGCCTTATCTGCCTGCTCTACCATGCCGTCTGCCGTATCGGCATCTGCCAGAAGCAGCTGCGGCGGATCCTCTTCTCCGTTTTCAAATTCACGTTCTCTTGCAGTCTTTTCATAGTAGACCACAGCATCCCGCCAGCCAAACAAGGAATGCTCTGGTACTTCTGACAGAATGCCTACGGTCTGCCCCGTGGTATCACCGTACTCAAGCATCGAAATCTGTCTGCTTATCTCATCGAAAGCAATATCCTCCTGATTCCATGAAAAAGCTGCCCCGTATATCATGCCCGGCACCGAGAATGCAGGATGGTTAATATGCCCGAAGTCACCCCAGTCCGTATTCAGCACGCCCTCTGCATGGTACTGGTGCGCATAGCCGCACATTTTCAGAATATTACTGTATGAATCCTTTATCCGATTCATCCACTGGTTCCAGCCGCTGACACCGGGACACAGGTACTGTACTGCGCCTGCCTGCGCCATGGCATGACAGGAATCCACAGACTGCTCTGGCGCGTATCCCCATGTCAGGCACAAGGTATCCTGCGGCAGCCGGGCAATCAATTCGGGCTTCCGGCATATAATGTCCCCGAAAAACTGCACTCTTTTCCCATAACTGTGCAGGAAATCACACAGCTCCTTAACATGGTTGATGTACATCTGGTCTTTTCCAATCCGCTCTGCCGTTCCGCGCGATTTTTCACAGCCCAGATCAAAGGTCTCATCTGCACAGATGTTGAACTTATCAGACGTGAACAGCGCCCCGTACTCGGCAAGCATATTTTTGATGAGCGGAAGCGCCCGCCCGTCGGTTGTGTCGATGGTGTGCTGCGCCATCCTGTCCCAAAAGGAAAAATCCGCGTTCCATGGGTTACTGCGCTCACAGAGGTCGCCGTAACTGCGCGTGGAAAGCAGTTTGTACAGGTGACCGAAGCTTGCCAGCGCAGGCACCAGCTCAATATGGCGTTTCCGGCAGTATGCATCCAGTTCGATTATATCCTCCGCTGTCAGCGGTGTCTCGTCACGCCACAGCTCCGTGAGGTCGCGGAACAGGTACGTATGCTCTACATAGAGCTGAAATTCATTGATTTTATACCGGCTGAGACGGTCTGCAATTCCCTTTAAATAAGGAAGTGACAGCACCCTGCCCCTTGTCTCATCCAGAAAATATCCCCGGCGCTGAATGTCCGGCGCGTCGTCGATGTCAACACACTCGAGCACACCGCCGCACTGGGCAATCATCTGACACAAAGTCTGCACCCCATAGAGAACTGCCGCCCCATCGCCGCCTGCGATGGTCAGTCCTTCGGGTGTTATTGCGATATGGTATCCCTGCGGAAAGTAATTTTCTGGTTCCATCGTCAGAAAAATGTCTCCTGCGCGTTGTTTTCCTTTGATAAAAGTACTCTCGATTCCAGTGTATTTCCGGATGCACGTTTGAAGAACTGCAGCGTAAGTGGTTCCATTTTCCCGTATGCTTTCATCGACTGTAATGACAGTGTGCCAGCTGATTTCAAAAATTCCCTGTTTTTTCTCAAGCTTCTTTGGCTTTGGAAGCAAATTCATTTTACATATCCTTTCTGTCGGTGAAACCGTCAAAAATAGTCTATATCGTTTCTAAAAGGCTGGCGCAAAATAGATGATAGCAATCGCTTTTCATTTTGCGCCAGCCTGTCAGTTCGTATGTCTGATTCAGCACACCGAATCCATATACGTCATCAGACGGTCTACTGTTGTGAATGCAAGCCCTGTCACGGTGTCTGCACAGCCGTAATAGACTGCAATCCGCCCTGTCGCCGCGTCTGCAAGCGCCGCACACGGAAATACCACATTGGGCACATCCCCGACGCACTCGTAAAGTTCATGCGGTCCTAAAATATAATTCTTTGTTCGTTTTCGCACTTTCCACGGTTCTTCTAAATCCAGCAGCGCACAGCCCATTCTGTAGACAAATCCGTTGCAGGTGTTGATAACGCCATGGTAAATCAGAAGCCATCCCTCGTCTGTCTCGATCGGCACGCTTCCTGCGCCAATCTTTGTGGACTGCCATGCTGAGGCATCGCCCTTGACAGTTCCCATCACATAGCGATGACAGCCCCAGTATTTCAGGTCGGGGCTCTCGCTCAGAAAGATATCCCCAAACGGTGTGTGTCCGTTGTCGCTGGGACGGCTGAGCATGTAGTAATTGCCCTGAATTTTGCGCGGAAACAGCACGCCGTTACGGTTAAAAGGCAAAAACGCGTTTTCAAGCTGGTAAAAAGTCTGAAAGTCAAAGGTATATCCTACCCCGATGGTCGGGTATTCATGGTAGCCGTTGCACCATGTGATATAATACCTGTCCTCGATAAAGCATACTCTTGGATCGTACCGGAAATCCCGCTTCGCCACCTCAGGGTGCGCCCCCTGAAAGGCAATCGGCTCGTCGGAAATCTCCCAGTGAATGCCGTCCTTGCTGAATCCCGCAAAGATGTCCATGCTGATCGACTTACTGTCACAGCGGAACACACCTGCAAATCCATCTCCAAAGGGTACGACTGCACTGTTAAAAATACTGTTGGAATTTTTTGTTGCAAACCGATCAATTATTGGATTTGCATCATAGCGCCACAAGGGCAGCTTTTCCGTTCCCGCCGGCTCCTGCCATGGGATGTTCGGTAAATCCTTTCCGATAATTCTGGTTGTGGCTTTCTCTGTCATAATGAACTATCACCTGCCATTTCCTGTTTATTTTTTGGCTGCCATATACTCGTCAACCTGTTTTTGTGCTGCGTCCATCACATCCTGCCATCCGGCCTTCATCAGTTCTTCTTTAATCTTTGGCACTGCCACTGCCGGGTCCTGCACACCAGTCATGACCTCGCTGCGGTAGCGCATCCAGATTTCACGACAGTTTGCAAGTTTGTCTGATACCTCTGTAGTATCAAAGGTAAAGCCCAGCATGACAGACGATACTGCCTGTTCATTCAATTCCTTAATCTCGTCCCACTGGTTGTATTCGTCCGTGTCTACCTGTGTCACGGTAAAGTAGGAAGCCTGCGTGTAGCCAGCCATCGCCCAGTCGTTGTTGATTTTGTGCGCCTTGCCATCTTCTGTGTACTCGAAATTCACGCCTTCTTCACCATAGTAGAAC
>CAMWJQ010000153.1 GCA_947174615.1 uncultured Lachnospiraceae bacterium | reverse complement strand
GAATCAACACAATTCCCGTCCCAAAAAATGGCAGAAAATCCAGAAATGCAATCAGCAGTGCAATCAACAGCCCATATCGCACTTTTAGCACAGTCAGACCGATCAACAACAGCACATACATCCAAACCTCAATGCGAAACTGTGCCTTAAAATAACCGCCAACCGCCTGTTTCAAACTTGAGGCAAACACGTCATACTTGTGCATGACCGTCTCAGGCAGCAACTTATTGAGAAAACTACTCAGCCACTCCCTGTCTGCAATGAAAAAATAAGCAGACAGCATACACATAATAATGGATATGAGCACACTGGCAATATTTCCAACCATGTTGCCCATCCCCTCAAAAGTACTGAAATCTAAACTCTTGGGCAAATTCGTAATCATTTCACCAATGACGTTTCCCAGATTATTCAAGGTATCTGCGAGTTTTGGCGACCTTACCCCGATATAGTGGTCAATCCACACACCAAATGCATCAAAATCCTGCTTCACCATCTCCCACATTGCTGGAATCTCCTGGACAAAACCTGAAATCTGCCGCCAGAGCACCGCCCCCAATCCATAGCCCAGACCAATCACTGCTGCGATCACACACACAATGACTACCACGGTCCCAGCCTTCCTTCTGATTTTCAGCTTTCGCTCAAGAAATACTACAAACGGATTTGCAATGCAGGAAATCAACCAGCCGATTACAAAAGGCATAAAAAACAAAACCAGCTTAGGCACCAGAAAAATACAAAGCAGCAATATGACCAATGAAATCAATATATTCACAATCAGTTTGAAATTCTCTGTTCCGATTGGTGTTCTCTCCATCATCCGTGTTCTTCTCCTTCCGGCTGCACCATCAAATGATCGATCACTTCATATATCTCATCCCGCCCCTGCTTCGTCTGCGCAGAGAATGGTATCACAACCGTATCTTTATCGACGCCAAGTCCCTGCTTCACCGCCTTAATCTGTTTTTGCAGCTGGCTGCGGTTAATTTTATCTGCTTTTGTCGCAATGATAATCGGATGAAACCCATTGGCAAGAATCCACTCATACATTGTCTTATCGTTTGCCGAGGGGTCATGCCGAATATCAATCAGCAAAAATACAGCCTTTAACACTTTGGATTGATGGAGATACCGCTCTATCATTTTGCCCCATTTTTCTTTTTCCTGCTGGCTGACTTTCGCATACCCATATCCCGGCAGATCGACAAAATACAGTTCGTCATTAATATTATAAAAATTGATCGTCTGTGTCTTGCCCGGCTGCGAACTGGTGCGTGCCAGCGATTTGCGATTCATCAGGGCATTGATGAGCGATGATTTTCCCACATTGCTCTTCCCTGCAAAGGCAATTTCCGGCATATCATTCTGCGGAATTTTGCTCGTCACACCAATTACAGTCTCCAAGCTAACATTCTTAATAACCATCTGCTATTTCTCCTGCTTATCGTTTCCAGTCTTTGTTTTAGCCTTCGCACTCCTGACTTTTATTTCACGTGCAAAAGCAAGCGGTATCACATCATCCATAGATTCCACCAGACAGATTTCCATACCTGATTTAATCTCGTTTGAAATCTCTGCCACATCCTTTTCATTCTTCTCCGGCACAAGTACCGTTGTGATGCCGGCAGTCTTTGCTGCCAGCAGCTTCTCTTTGAGTCCGCCAATGGGAAGCACCCTTCCGCGCAGAGTGATTTCACCTGTCATAGCGACTTTTGCCTTGACAGGTGTGTCCGTGATCGCGGACAGTACGGCTGTTGCCATCGTGATGCCGGCAGACGGTCCATCCTTTGGCACTGCCCCCTCCGGAATGTGAATGTGAAAATCATTTTCTTTAAAAAATTCAGATGCGATCTTATACTTTGGCGCAATCGACCGTATAAAGCTGATTCCTGTCATGGCTGATTCCTTCATCACATCACCGAGCTTTCCAGTCAGCTCAATCTCACCCTTGCCGGGCATGATATTCACCTCGATCTGAAGGGTATCACCACCTACGCTTGTCCATGCAAGTCCTCTGACAATCCCGACATCATCCTTTTCATTCGCCATATCCACGCTATATTTGGGTTTTCCGAGATATTTTTCCAGCTTCTGGCTGTTGACACGGATGCTCTTATCCTGTACCTGCTTTTCCTTTTTGCCAGTCCTGCTTTTCAGAATTTCAAGCGCTGCCTTTCTGCAGACTGTGCCGATCTTCCGCTCAAGATTCCGCACGCCTGCCTCTTTCGTGTATCGATCTATGATTGCCTTGAGTGCATTGTCGCTGATCGTCAGCTGTGTCTCTTTCAACCCGTTTTTCTTTAACTGCTTCTCCCACAGATGCTCCTTCGCAATGTGAAACTTTTCATTTGCAGTATAACTGGTGACTTCAATGATATCCATACGGTCCAGGAGCGGTCTGGGGATATTGCCTGCATCATTTGCTGTTGCTATGAATAATACCTTTGACAAATCAAGCGGCAGCTCCACATAATGATCTCTAAAATGACAATTCTGTTCTGGATCTAGTACTTCCAACAGTGCTGAGGACGTATCCCCCTTGTAGTCGCTGCTGACCTTATCAATCTCATCCAGCAGCATCAGTGGATTGCACACCCCTGCCTGCTTCAATCCGTTTGCAATACGTCCCGGCATCGCTCCTACATAAGTTTTTCTGTGTCCTCTAATCTCTGCCTCATCACGCACGCCGCCTAAACATATACGAATATACTTCTTGTTCAATGCCTCAGCAATCGATTTTGCGATAGACGTTTTCCCTGTCCCCGGCGGTCCCACCAGACACAAGATCGGCGCTTCGCCTTTACTGGTCAAACACCGAACTGCCAAGTATTCCACGATCCGTTCCTTGACTTTCTCTAACCCATAATGATCCCGCTCTAAGATTTCCTCTGCCCTGTTGATGTCATTATTGTCCTTTGATGCCTTGTTCCACGGCAGTTCCAGAAGGGTCTCGATATATCCCCGTTCTACTGCACTCTCAGAACTTGAGCCCATAATGGTCTTAAATCTGGCAATCTCTTTCTTGATCTTCTCTTTGACCTCCGCATCTGCCTTTAATTTGGCAAGCGCTTCCTCGTAATGCTTTACATCTGAATATTGATTTTTATCTCCCAGCTCCTCCTGTATATATTCCAACTGCTCCCGCAGAATATAATCCTTCTGGTTTTTGTCAATCCGCTCTCTGATCTTCACCGCCAGCTGTGTGCGTATCGCTGCAATCTGTGCCTCATTCATAATGAGTATCACCAGCTCACCACACTGCTCTGCGACATCCTCAATCTCCAAAATCTGCTGTTTCTGTTCATACGTAAATGGCGTATTGATCAAAATCTGATTGATAAGCATTTCCAGGTCACAGTCCTCTTGAAAATACTTTTCAAGACTCTTTCCTATTTTAGGATAGAACCTGACATACGTATCAAACACTTCTTTAAGGGTACGTACCAGCGCCTCCTTCTCCGACTGCAAAAGTTCTTCTTCCCTGTCGTCAATTTCCTCATAGGATGCACTAAAATACTGTCCCTCATTGTCCTCCAATACCAGAATATGCGCTCTCGCCACTGCTTCCACCATTACCCTGTCAATGTCATTTGGAAGTTTTGTGACCTGTCTGATATTCGCAACTGTACACACTTTATATAATCCGTCTTTATCTGGTTTTTCTTCTTCTGGGTCGATCTGCGGCACCAGCAGTACTTTCTGTGTTTTGTTCAATGCCTGCTCAACTGCCTTTTTAGACATATCTCTGTTCAAATCAAAATGCATGATCATGCTTGGCACTACCGTCAACCCCCGCAATGCCACCAAAGGTAATGTTGAAGTAATTTGCTCCATCTATAATATCCTCTCCTAATCAGGCATATACCTGCTATATGCATAAAACGCCGCCTTTTCATAAGGCGGCGCTTATAATCCATTCATTATTTATCTCGCCTTTTTCTCTCGCTCTGTACTCATTGATTCACGGTGTACTACAAAAGGCTGACTTGTTCCTTCCACAGATTCCTTGGTGATTACACAACTCTCAATCGTGTCATCCGACGGAATCTCATACATCACATCCATCATGATGCTCTCCATGATGGAACGCAGACCTCTGGCTCCAGTCTTTCTCTCCAACGCTTTCTCTGCAATCGCATCAATCGCATCTGGCTCAAAGGAAAGTTTTACATTATCAAACTCAAATAGTTTCTGATACTGTTTGATCAGGGCGCTCTTGGGTTCCTTTAATATTCTCACAAGCGCTTTCTTATCAAGACCCTCCAATGATACATTGATAGGGACTCTTCCGACAAACTCCGGAATAAGACCATACTTTGTCAAATCCTGAGGCGTTACTTCCTTGAATACCGCCCCGAGATCTCTCGTTGTCTTCTCTGCAATATCTTTGTTAAACCCGATCGATTTGCGGTCAAGCCGGTTCTCTACAATCTTGTCAAGACCGTCAAAAGCACCGCCGCAGATAAACAAAATATTCGTGGTGTCAATCTGTATCAATTCCTGATGCGGATGCTTTCTTCCTCCCTGAGGAGGCACACTTGCCACCGTTCCCTCGACAATTTTCAAAAGCGCCTGCTGTACACCCTCGCCCGATACGTCTCTAGTGATAGAGACATTTTCACTTTTCTTTGTAATCTTATCAATCTCATCAATATAGATAATGCCATACTGCGCCCGCTCAATATCATAATCTGCTGCCTGAATAAGCTTCAAAAGGATATTTTCTACATCCTCTCCCACGTAACCTGCCTCTGTAAGTGTCGTTGCATCCGCAATCGCAAAAGGAACATTGATAATCTTGGCAAGCGTCTGCGCCAGATATGTTTTGCCAGAACCTGTTGGTCCGATCATAATAATATTACTCTTTTGTAATTCGACATCCAAATCTTTTTCAGCCATAACACGCTTATAATGATTGTATACAGCTACAGACAATACTTTCTTAGCCTCTTCCTGCCCGATCACATACTCATCGAGAAATTCCTTAATCTCAACAGGCTTCAGGAGGTTAATGTCGATGCCGCCCTCGATCTGCTCCTCCTCATACTCTTCCTCTATAATGTCTGCACAGATATCTACACACTCATCACAGATATAAACACCGGATGGACCTGCTATCAGCTTCCGAACCTGATCCTGTGTTTTGTTGCAGAAAGAACATCTTACCCTTCCTTCAGTGCTTTTTCCAGCCATCCTTTTTCTCCCTTTACTCATAATTATATCGTTCTAATCACACTCTAACTATTTGTCTTCTGCCACATCAGCCCTGTCAGTGATCACTTTGTCAATCAGACCATACTGCATAGCTTCCTCAGCCGACTTCCAATTGTCACGTTCTGTATCCGCCGCGACCACATCATACGACTGACCGCAGTTCTCTGCCAGAATACTGTTTAATTTCTGCTTTGTACGCAGAATATGTTTTGCGGCAATCTCAATCTCTGTCGCCTGTCCCTGCGCTCCGCCAAGCGGCTGATGAATCATGATCTCCGCGTTAGGCAGCGCAAGCCGTTTCCCCTTTGTACGCCCGCAAGCAGAAATGCGCCCATGCTTGCTGCCATACCAATACAAATTGTCGATACATCACATTTAATATAACGCATCGTGTCATAGATTGCCATGCCTGCCGTAACAGAACCTCCCGGGCTGTTGATATACAGCTGGATATCCTTCTCCGGGTCCTCAGCCTCCAAAAACAATAACTGCGCCACTGTAAGACTTGCTGTCACCTCATTTACTTCTTCTCCTAGAAATATGATACGTTCCTTTAGTAATCTTGAATAAATATCATACGAACGCTCTCCGCGGCTTGTCTGTTCAATAACATATGGTACTAAACTCATGGAATTTACCTCCGATTTCCATATGAGACCTTATAACAACACCTATTATTTGTCAAACGTCCCACACTATGTTGAATATCAGTATAACGCAAATATAATAATTGTGCAAATCATCTGCACAATTATTATATTTTTTTTAGATTTTCTTCCAGATATAAAATTTTATACGAGATCAACTATACTTCTACTGCATTCTCAACAACAAAATCTAATGCCTTCTTCATGCAGAGATCCTCTCTGATCGCCTTTTCTTCAAAAGCGCTGATCATCTCTGTCAGCTTATCCACTTCCATGCGATAAGACTCTGCCATTCTCTTGATCTCATCCTTATACTCTTCCTCACTCACCTCAAAGTTCTCAGCTTTTGCCACTGCCTCAAGGACAAGCCTTGACTTGATCCGCTGTTCTGCCTGAGGCTTTAACTGTTCGAAAAATGCCTCTTTTGTAAGACCCGTAAACTGGAAATACTGATCAATTGTAATTCCCTGCATCTGGATTCTCTTTGCAAAATCATCTGCCATCTGACGCTGCTGTGTCGTGAGCATCGCCTCTGGAATATCCATCTGCGCATCCTCAATGATCGCATCAACTACCTTTTCCTGCTTCGCACTCTCTGCCTCTTCCTGCTTCTGCTCTGTGAGATTTTTCTTCACATCTTCCCTGTACTCAGCCAGCGTGTCGAACTCAGATACCTCGCTCGCAAACTCATCATCAAGCTCAGGCAGCTCCTTCTCTTTGATTTCCTTGATCGTACATTTGAACACAGCCGGCTTTCCTGCAAGGGTGGACTCCTGATAATCGTCAGGGAATGTCACGTTCACTTCCACTTCCTTGTCAATCTCCGCACCAATCAACTGCTCCTCAAATCCGGGAATAAATGTATTTGAACCAATGGTTAACGGATAATTCTCACCCTTTCCACCTTCAAATGCAGCGCCATCGACAAAGCCTTCAAAGTCAAGCACTGCCGTATCGCCATCCTGTACTGCCCTGTCCTCTACAGAGATTGTCCTTGCATTGTTTTCCCGCTCTCTGTCGATCGCCGCATCAATCTCCTCTTCCGTAACTGTGAGATCTTCCTTCTCAACTTCAATTCCCTTGTATTTTCCAAGCGTCACCTCCGGCTTCAGCGCAACTTCAGCCGTGAAGATAAACGGCTTTCCTGCTTCCGCCTGTACAATGTCAATCGTCGGCTGTGACACAATCTCTTCTGTGCATTCATCTACGGCATCTGCATACGCTGAAGGAATGACAATATTTGCTGCATCCTCAAAGAAAATCTCCTTACCATACATCTGCTCTATCATCTTGCGCGGCACTTTGCCTTTACGAAATCCCGGAATACTAAGCTTGTTCTTACTCTTCTGATATGCCTTTTCAATCGCCTTCTCAAACTCCTCTGCCGATGCTTCTATTGTAAGCTTAGCCATATTTCCTTCTAACTTTTCTACCTGTAAACTCATTTGTCCTATTTCCTCCTCGACTATCATGCAATGATACCTGCTATGAATATATTTTCGCACTCATTTTGTCCACTGTTATTTGTAACAGTTACAGTCATTTTACAATTATAGCATAGGCTTTAGAAAAATAAAAGATAATTTTTTAAAAACTGTAAAAAACACCTAAAAACGGGATGTAGTATCAAACTACATCCCGCTCCATGTTCTGATTTCGTCTTATTTGTTTAAAGACTCCTCATAGCTCTTTACCATTCTTCTGACCATCTCGCCGCCGATGCTTCCTGCTTCGCGGGATGTGAGATCACCATTGTAGCCTTCCTTTAAGTTTACACCAAGCTCTGATGCTACCTCTGTCTTGAAACGGTCCAATGCTGCCTTTGCCTCTGGAACTTCTACTCTGTTTGATCTGCTCTGTGTTGACATAATTTTTTACCTCCGTTAATCATTTTCTTTCTATTATAATCTATCTTCAAAGACAAGCTTGCTGCCAACTGTGATATAACACCTCTGGCTGATTGAATATTTCCTGCCGCTTGTCTTAATCCTAGTATTAACGGAGTCTAAAGTTTTATGAATGGTATATTTTTACTAAACTGTCATAATTATCAATCCGTTTTTATTCCTTTAAAATTGCGGTAAATCCGCATAAATACACGAATAATATCCGGGTCAAAGATGGTTCCTGACTTTTCCTGCATATATGCAAGCGTCTGTTCAAGCGGAATTGGTTTCTTGTACCGCCGCTCGCTGATCATGGCATCAAACACATCCACAACCTTTACAATGCGCGCGGACAATGGAATTTCCTTTCCTTTTAAACCCTTTGGATAGCCAGAACCATCCCAGCACTCATGATGATACCAAGCGATGTCAATCGCCATCTCTACAAAATCATTTTTTTCAACGCCTTCATAGATATCATTGAGGGTCTTGGCTCCAAGCTCTGCATGCGTGCACATTACCTTGCGTTCTTCCTCGTCAAGCGGTGCATTTTTGAGAAGAATCCGATCGGGTATCATGAGCTTTCCGATATCATGAAGTCCCGCACTGGATTCGATTGTATCTATAAAATCATCTGATACTTCATCCTCAAACTTAGGTGAGAGCTGCATGCCCTCTGCAAGAATACGGCTGTTGTACAGAATATTTTTATAATGCGAACCTGACACATTTTCCCTGCTCTCAACAAGTCTAGCCAATGCTGTCATGATATTTTTCTGTTCTATTCGAAGCTTCTCCATCTGACGCGCCACTACAAGATTGAGCTGCTTATTATTTTCTTCGAGATCGCGCTGCATATTATAT
>CAMWJQ010000152.1 GCA_947174615.1 uncultured Lachnospiraceae bacterium | reverse complement strand
TCCATATAGTAAATGGGCACTATTATTCCGCAGACATTCTATAAAATAATCTGTAGCATTTTTAAAATCTTCCCAGCTGCTTTGATATCTAAAATCCTCGGGGATATTCATACTTTTCAGTTCCTTCCTAATTTTTTCATTGTTAAAAAAATAACATGATATAATTGAAAAAGATTTGTTGATGGTATAAGATTTGGCATAATTCATAACATCTTATCTTATTTTATTATTAATGTAACGGTTTAGCCGCTCCGGACGATAGGTTAAAAGATTATTTCCCGCTGCGATTTGCGGCATTAATGTTATTGCAAAAATATTTGCCTCATATTCTTTTATGGTTTCGTCTGTCAGTTCTGAATCCAAATACCTGTTATATTCCATAGCGGACAATCCGCTGTGTAAAAAAACGTGTCCTAATTCATGTGCACAGAGTATTTTTGCTGTATAGCTATTTTTGCCGAAACGTTTATCTATATAAATAATACCCGTCTGACTATTGGAATATGCATGGATTCCATCATCGTTAATATCAATAAATTGAACCTCTATATCATAAAGAGCAGCAATCTCAAAGGGATTATTACATCTGCTGTAATTAATAATGTTATTTGCTTTTCTTTTTATTGCGTCGATTCTTTTGTTTGAAAGTACCATTTCAAAACATCTCCTTGTTTAATTAAGGTATATCTGCAAAATACTTCACGCAAGTAATGTTAACTGTGTCTGGTTCATAAACAATTTACATTAGAATATCATGTTTGTTTTTAGAATGCAAGGGACAGAATTGGTCAATCATTTTGATATCCTCCGACCGTGCTGTAAACATTGATTATAGAGGAGCAGTTATGGAAAAGTATTTGAGCAAATGTTTTAGAAAATAATAGAATTAACATTTTATGGAAGAAATATGTCGAATTTTGTAGTAAAATATATTGTATAATATTATTATATTACAAAAGGAGTAAGACAGACCAGATGAAGGAGGACACACAAAAAGCACTACTGGAATCAGATCAGGTTTTTGCGAGTTTTTTACAAAGAGTGCGGAAAGAACGAAATATATATCTGGACCAACTAGCGGAGGGATTGATGTCGGCAAGTCAGCTTGCAAGAATCGAAAAGGGGCAGCGCCCGGTTCACAAAAACATGAGAGACCGGCTTTTGGGGCGGCTGGGGATTGCAAGTGATTTGTATGAAAATTTGCTGGATATTGATGATTACAGGACATGGGAGTGTCAGCGGAATATTTTGTTGGCAGTAGAACAGCAGGAAACGCAAAAGGCACACCAATTCATTGAAGAGTATGGCAGACAGAAATTGTCGAAAGATAAATTAAAACAGCAGTTTTGCCTTGTCATGAAAGCGGAGGTATTAAAGCAGCAAAATGCGGGCTTGATGGAGATTGGCGCGTGTTATGAAAAGGCGGTAAAGCTGACAGTACCTGATTTAGAGCATTTATGTTTGGAAAAAAGACTGCTGTCTATACAGGAAGTCAATATGATTTTGGAGTATGAGTTTTATCATAAGGATGGACATTTTTTGCAGAAGTGTGCTGCATTGATGACATATGTCGTAGATTCTGTTTATGATGAATTGTCAAAAGTGAAAATTTATCCCAAAATTGTATATTACTACATACGGGAGGTATTTTCGGTTTCTGTGTTAGAGATGCAAAAATGGTTTGAGCAAAGTCTTCAAGCCTGCAACCGGGCTATTGAGATGCTGCGGAATACTGGAAGAGCATTCTATTTGATTGAACTGTTGGAGGAAAAGTGCAAATTATTGCAAATTTTTGAAGCAGATAAAAAGGAATATATGGAGAATATTGAAATAGTTGAATTGTTTAGGAATCTTTATTGTGAATATGATATTCCTATATATATGCAGAATTGTGTTCATTTGTATCGGCAAAGGTGGGTATTTTATATTGGGGACGTGTTACGGATTCGAAGGAAGATGTATGGTCTTACACAGGAAGAATTATGTAAGGGAATCTGTGTTCCAAAGACATTGCGCAGGACAGAAAAAATGAAAAGAAATATGCAGCAGGATATGTTGGGAGCAATGATGCGTAGACTTGGATTGTCCAAGGAGTATCAAAGAGCATGGCTTGTGACTAATGATGAAGATGTAGTGAGGTTAAGTGAAGAATTAGCAATTTGTCGAAACAATTTTGAAGTAGAAAGAGCCAGATGGTTATTAAATCAAATAGAGAAGAAAATTTCTTTTGAAATACCAGAAAATAGACAGTATTTCATTGAAGCAGAAACTTCACTGGATTGGATGGAGGGGAAGATTAAAGATGAAGAGTATGCAGCAAGGCAAGGGGAAGCGCTTCGGTGTACACTAGATACAGAAAAATTGATGAATTTGGATGAAATATATTTGACAGAAATGGAAATCTCCTGTATTTGTAAAAGTATTAAGGTGCTTGGCATGCATGAAAAAAAGGAATATATAGAATTTCTAATGCGTTACTTTAGACAGTATGAAGAGAAGAGGGAATTAACAGATTGTGTTGTAATGTATGAGTTTGTTATGGTTTGCATGGCAAGTGAGCTAGGAAATATGGGGGACTATCAGACTGCTGTTAATATAGATAAGAAAGTGTTAAAGGAAATATTACGATGTCGAAGAATTTGGTCGGTTAGTAATTTGTTATATGATATATTATGGAATGAAATAGAACAAGAGAAAGGTAAAGATCTTATTGATGAAAAAACAATAATGACTGAACATTTGCAGCAATGCATAATACTCAGTCATTTTTATCGACAGCAACATATTGAGAAGTTTTTATGTGAGAAAATGAATCACGTATAAGGGAAATCTTGCTGTGGAAAATCACTACAAGGAGCAACCCCTTCTTCAAAACCAGTTTCAGCAGTATTGCCAGTATTTTGCACGACGATGGCTCCATTTTGGATAAAAATAATCAGTGCAAACAGAACCAGCCATTTTCTTAACTTAGAACTTTTCATTTTACAGCAAACCTCCATTTCTTATGTTTATAAATTAATGTTATCAAAGTTTTAGAAAATTACAAGGGACAGAATTGACCAACGGTGCGATTGTGACGTTTTTTCATATATAAAGGTCAAAGAAACTCGTACTTCAACCTGACAGAAATTATAGTTGTGGGCTGTATGGTTCGAAACCGGCAGTTCACAATTCTAATTTTTGACCAGATTGAGTGTTAGCATGTGCAAAATCTGTTATAATTCACACCTCAATAACTCATACGCTGATAAAAACTGGCGTTGGTGTGAATTGTAACACCAACTGTAACCTTTGAGCGTTACAGTTCAGCCCAGGACTTCGCACTATGCTGCGAAGTCCGTTAGAAAACGTGGAGGTTGAAATGCATCAAGCCACCACGAAGTGGTTTTGCATGGCTTGATGCTAGTAACAGGAAGCCGAAGGCTGAACTGTTACCTTTGAGCTAAACATCTCTGTGAAATGATTGACTTCTTGGAAAAATATAGATATAATAATATTACATTTTACATCTGAGCGTTTTTTGGAAGGCTGCGAGAAAATGTGATACATAAAACAAATGATTTCATGGGGGAACTACTATGTCTAAGGAATGGAATTTTAAGGACAATAACAGCCTCAGTCAGAAGATTATCACGAAGATGGCAGTGATTACGGCTGTTATTTTTTTGCTTACAATTATGATGTCTGCCTTGCTCTCTGCAAAGTCGCTGGTGCGGGTGAATCGGGAGAAATTGTCTGCAGTTGCTTATGAGAATGCTTTTTTGCTGGTGAGTGATATTGAGGAAGCGTATGGAAAGGTGGTGGGCTTTGCGGGCGCACTCAGGAATATTTCCACATTGGACCCCAAGGAGCAGAGAGGAGCAATTGATACAGCCCTGGTGGGGCTTTTGGAGGGCGGCGATGGATTTACGACTGCATTTGCCTATTTTGAGCAAAATGCCATTGCGGATGCAGATGGTGTGCCGTACAGTGTGCACAAAAAAGATATGGCTTATGAGGCAGTTGTCTATCCGAATGAGGAAAAGACAGGATATGTTTTTGAGAAGCATGAGGATGCTTTTGATAATTATGATAAAGAGTACTGGAAGCAGATCAAACAGAGCGGGGCGCCGTATATTATGGACCCTTATGTGTATGAGCTGATGGGACAGAACATTATGATGATCAGCATTATTGCGCCGCTCTGGGATGCGCAGGGGCAGTTTCTTGGCGTGTGTGGTGTCGATGTGGCATTGGATAAGATGCAGGAGCAGCTGCTGATCAGCACGGATTATAAGTCGGCGCATCTGGTAGCGCTCGCGGAGGACAAAACAATTCTCGTGGATTCTGCCGATAACACGACGGTTGGAAAGACGGTCTCAGAGGTGGGATATAATACCATGGAGACGGATGCACACAAGCTTGATGAATTGCCTGAGGGAGAGCTTAGAAGCAGCCGTGCGCTGATTAAAGCAAGGAAAAATTATGGCACAGGAAGAGGCGGTGTCTGTGTGACAATCCCGTTGACTGTGAATGACAAGACGCATTGGACACTGCACATGACGGTCAATGGTATGGAATTTTATGGACCAATCATTGAGGGGGCTGGGAAGCTGACTTTCATAGTACTGGTATTTGGATTTTTGCTGCTAAGATCCATGAACCGCATTATCAGGCGGGCACTCGATCCGATTCAGGTAATCATGGAAGGCGCCGCCAAGCTGGAGGCTGGAGATTTAAAGATTCATATTGATATTCAGTCGGAGGATGAGCTGGGGCGTTTGGCACAGGCGTTCAACCACATCAGTACCATTATCAATAATTATGTGAATGATATCTCTGAACAGCTTTCGCAGATGGCGGATAACAATATGGACATCAATATCACGCAGGATTACATAGGGGATTTTATTCCGATTCAGGTATCTATTGAGAAAATTTCTGAATCTTTGAATGAAACGCTGCACGAGATTGTTGTCTCAGCGGATGAAGTGTCTGCAAGCTCTGAAAATGTGTCCTCCGGAGCGCAGATTTTATCGGACGGTGCGACGGAACAGGCGTCAGCGATTGATCAGCTGGCAGCCTCGATTGAAAGTCTGTCGCAGGATGTGTCCGCAAATGCGAGCGATGCGCAGAAGGCAAATAATGTTGTTTCTGAGGTGAACCGTCATATTGACGAGAGCAATCAGGAGATGGAACGTTTGATTCAGGCGATGTCAGAGATCAGTCATTCGTCGGGAGAGATTGAAAAGATTGTCAAGACCATTGAAGATATCGCTGCGCAGACGAATCTGCTTTCCCTGAATGCGTCGATCGAGGCATCGAGGGCAGGAATGGCAGGAAGGGGCTTTGCCGTGGTGGCGAATGAAATCCGTGAGCTGGCGGCAAAGAGCGCACAGGCGGTTAACCAGACAGCTTCCCTGATTGCAACCTCCCAGAAGGCAGTTGAGAATGGGATGAGTATCACGGACAATACGGCGAAATCCCTGATGACTGTGGTAAAAGGATCAGAGGAGATATTGGCTTCTATGGCAAAGATCAGCAGCGCCTCGCAGAATCAGAAGGGCGTGTTGGAACAGATTACAACTAATGTTGATTCCATCAGCAATGTAGTACAGTCCAATTCTTCTTTTGCCCAGAACAGCGCTGCGACGAGTGCGGAGCTGTCAGACCAGTCCAAGCGTCTGCATGAACTGGTGAACCGCTTCCATTTAAGATAAAGTGAGATTCAATAATTCTTACTTTTTGCGTTTTAATATCAGCAATAGCCCTGCGGTGGCAAGCATGACGGCAAGTACCAGTGTGACCGTCAGCATGACCACCGCAGTATTTTGTTTTGGAACAATGCGTTTTGATGGCGCTTGTATGGATTGGGCAGCGTCTGGTTCGTTTGTATTGATTTGAGCAGTGTCTCTTGCTGGCGCGCCGGAAGGATAGAGCGTATCAAAATCCGCAGTGGGATCGTCAAGGCAGATCCAGACATTGCGCATGCCCAAGTAGTAGCCGACATTTCCCCAGCGTCTGTTCTGTTCATCATGATAAACACTTTCGTAAGACGGCAGGAAGCGGTTTGTCTGTATCATGTCAGATGCTTCGGAGCCGGGGTATTTCCAGAGATAGATGTCCTTGTCCTGATACAGCGTGTCCAGAACGCCGTCTTCAGCAGCAATCTCATCGGCGTAGTCTTCGACAAAGGAAATGCTGTCATAGACTACGTTCATGTAATCCATTGGCAGCCAGCCGGTCTGGTCAGCGTTTTCAAAAATGCCCCATAGAATACCATCGGGGCTTTGGTAAGTAAAGGAAATCTGGGTTTGGCTGCCATTGTCCAACTGGGTTATGATCTGCGGAGATTCGGGGCTTTGGTATACAATGACAACGCCGTCAGGACCATTCGCGGTGAACATACGATTGACATAAGTGCACTCTGCGGCGTGGCGGTTGTAGAAGTTATCATCGGGTTCCCAGATGATGTCCGCCCGTACAGGAAGAGCGTACAGCATACAGCACAGCAGGATATTGAGCACAATAAAGCATTTTTTCATTGAGATACCTCCAGTAGTAATTTGACAATACAACAAAAAACACGCTATAGGATGAAGAATCCAACAAGCCATGAACATGTATTTGCAGTTAGCGACAACAGTGCCGGATGCCGGAGCTGCCACTCTCTTTTGGTGGAAAAACTGTAATAAATCAGCGCTTCAAGAAGAATAACCAGAAGTTCTATTCCAAGCTGTAACCATAGGTCAGGGAGCGCCGGCAGATAGAGGGTCCCCAGCCAGTGCAGCAGTACGGCTGGGGGATTTGTGAGGATATTGACAAGCAATACCAACAGTAGTTTTTGGTGGGAACGGATTTTGCTTAGGCGTGCCACTGCCAGCTCTATAAGGATGGTAAACAGCAGGGCAGCGCCAAACATTTTTAGAAGCCAGTGTGTCATGGGAATCTCCTTTTTTATGACGCAACGATTGGCAGCGTAATTCTTTATATCAATATTATCGGGGCTTTGGGTGGATTCCGGCGTATAAAATCAGCAGGGAGAGGATACTGCCCACACATCCTGTCACGCGTCCGTCCGATATTGCAAAGCGTCCAAAAAAGGCGGGAAGGAATCCAAGAAACAGCCCAAAGGTCAAGAATCCAAAGCAAAATCCCGGCATACTTGGAAACTGGCAAACCATGAGATATAATGTAATGGGCATTGTCATATTAAATAAAAATAGTGCGGCAATGCCAAAGGGCATCATGGGCGCTCCTAAATAAGCGATTGCTGCCATAAGTAAGGATGCCATTGAAACGCGCAGAATGCCATGCCGCGCTGCCAGAATTCCGCCGGCTGCTTTTCCGAGGACAACAGCCAGTACGGCAGTCAGACCGCCGAGAACAGAAGTTTTCCAGGAAAAGGTGACTGCCATGCCAAGATAGGAGCGCAGGAGGACAACGAGCAGGCAGCACAGCGGCAGAGAGCGTACACATATTTGCCGGTTTGGTCGTGCTACGCTGGTGATGGAGTCGTGTTGGTTATGTTGGACCTGTTTGCAGGCAGCAGCACAGCACACCAGCATCAAAATGCAGACAGTCCACAGCTGGTATGCTGCAATTTCATTTTTGGCTGCAAGTGTTCCGATGTACAGACCGAGCGCCCCCGGTGCGACAAAGATGCCGAGTCCTTTGCCGTTCCAGTGCCGCGCATGGTCTTCATAGATTGTGCCGACGCCGCTGCCAATATGAAATAGGGCATTGCCAATCCCCAGCACAATCGGATGGGTGATGGTGCCAAGGAGGGTGCACAGTACGCCAAGGACTGCCACAAAACAGGATACAGCGCTTTTGGATTTGCACACACTGCAGTCCAGCAAAACACCAAACGGCATTTGCAGTGCAAAGGCACAGAAGTTATACAGCAGAAAGTCCATTGCCTGATTTTGAGGCGTCAGAAATCTGCCAAACATAGTGAAGGCACAGACGCCATCCACCATGAGATGCAGGAGTGAATACCACGGCGTCATGCGTCCGCCTTCTGTTTTCCGATTTCCCATACTTTAGCCCAGATGTCCTTTGACACCGGAGATGCACCCATGTTTTTTGGCTCCATGCGGCAGACCAGCCGATTTGTGCCTGTTGTTTTCATTTGAATCCTCCTCGCGCGTGCTTGATTGTTGGAATCCTTATTCAGGATACGGTCTGATGATATTGTCACAGCAGCTTGAGCGCATCCTCAATCTGAGGCGCCCTTCTCTCATATACCGCAATCACCTTTGCCAGATCTTCCACCGTGATCTGCTTTTTATGTTCAGCGTACAGGGCAAAAAACACCCAGAGCATATGCGTCTTGGCAATTCCGAACAGCAAATGTTTTGAGAAGCTGTAATCCTCAAAGATGTCCAAAAAATTGGTGTAGAGATAATACACATAATACTGCTGCAGCAGCTCGTCGAGATTTGGCAGTTTCTGATACAGATTTTGCTTTAAACGTGCAAGTTTCTGGTTGGCAGCAGCGGGATTGCGCTGGCTCAGGCGATAGAAGCTGCGAATGTATTTCCGGCATAATTGATTCAGAAAGGGCAGTACAGTCCGCAGGCTTGGGTGGTAAAAGCCTTTGAAAAAGAGTGTGTTGAGCGTCGCGATCTCCATCGGATAGCGCATATC
>CAMWJQ010000151.1 GCA_947174615.1 uncultured Lachnospiraceae bacterium | reverse complement strand
TTTGATATTAAAATACCTTGATAAAGCTGGAAACAATGGATGTTGAATGAGTTGATATATGTGTCGAGAGTGGGTGGTCTTAGGATTGCCTTTTATTAAATTTTGCACCTTGACAGAATAAGTTCCATATAGTACCATTAAGATTATGAAAAGGAGACGTCCTTTTTTATGCTGTACAGCAAAACTACCGCTTCTATCCTTGCGAAGCGGTGGAGCAAGGAAAGGTGTGATATCACTGGAAACACGAACAGGTTTTTTGATTTCTCAGATTAAACAGGTTCAAGGGAGAGTTTTTGATCGGCTTTTGCAGACATGTGATGTCGATGAATTTAATGGACCACAAGGGCATATTCTTTATGTGTTATGGAAAAGTGAAGGCATTCCTATTGTGGAACTTGCACAAAAGACAGGATTGGCAAAAAATACACTTACTGCAATGCTTTGTAGAATGGAAGAAAATGGCTTAATCTGTCGAAAAATTTCAGCTTCTGATCGACGTCAAAGCCTGATTAGCCTGACACCCAAAGCCCGTGCATTAGAGAAACGTTACAATCAAGTCTCTCAGCAAATGAATAGCTTGTTTTTTAAGGATTTTGAAAAGGTGGAAATCAAGGAATTAGAACAGTATCTTGACCGTATTGTTTCCAACCTGGAGCGAGCGGAACAAGCATTAAAAAAAGGAAAGGATGTACATGATGGCAAAGGTAAAAACGAAGATCGGTAATGATTACTGTCCGCAGGCGCTATTTCTTTATGGCACAAAACAGGAAGACGGGCAGCCCCATTTTGGTCTTTTCTGTTGGTTTGGATATTATCATTCCTCAGAGGGACTCGGGGTAATGGCTTGTATAGGTGAGGAAAAACAGACCAAGGATTTGATACGCAAAAATGGTGTATTTTCCGCCAATCTCGTATCTGAACAGCTGCTGCCTTTGGCAGATTATTATGGTTGTACCTATGGCAGAACCACACCTGATAAGATGCAGTACCTGCCTACTGTAGAGCAGGGACAAGTGCTGGATGTGCCAACCATTGCAGAAAGCCCTGTCAGTTTTGAACTGGAAGTGAAAAAAACAATCCCTATGGGAGATGGATCGGATATTTTTCTCTGTTTAATTCGTAATGTAACTCAGGATGAAAAACTGCTGGATATGGAGGTTCCCTTTACAGAAAGATTGCTGAAGGCCGCTCCGGTATTCGCTCCGGGCGAAGATACATATTCTTCCATTGATGGAAGATATCTCGGAAAATGGGGAGAACCTATGAAAAATATGGCTAATATCAAAGAATAGCTGTATAATACAGACGCATTTTGGAAGAACAGACTACAAAAGGTCTTGGAATGATTTAATCCCCCCGAATCGGGGGGATTAACAAGGCTAAAAGAAAAAACAGGAGATACTGATAGATTAGGAGCTCAAAGGTGACAAATATCATGGAAAATTTAAAAAGGCATCAAATTGCAGAAGGTAATACGGCAGAAATTTTTGAGGTGGAAGAGAATAAAATATTAAAATTATTCAAACCGGGTTATTCAAAGAGTACAGTACAACATGAATATGACAATCACCGTATGGTAAGCAGGATAGCGGAAAATATACCTAAGCTATTTGAGTTCATAACGGAAAATCAACGATATGGATTTATAATGGAAAAAGTACAGGGAAAAAGCCTTGCGTCACTGATGCAGAACGACCATACTTTTGACCATGCTATGGAAATATTTACAAATCTCCATAAAAACTGGCTTACGCAAGCGATAGATGGCGTGGTTTCATATACAGAATGGATGTTATATTTGCTTAGTGCCAAATCTTCGGACGGTGATTTGGCAGATAAGATAAAATGCTTACCTTTAGGGAATGCTTTATGTCATGGGGACTTTCATCCCTATAATATCATAATCACCTCTGAAGGCGTCGCTGTTACAATTGACTTTGCTAATATTTGTAAAGCTCCCAAGGAATATGATGTTGCAAGAACATATTTTTTGCTAAAAGAGGATATAAAAGGTAAATCCGTTGCCGATTTATATTTGGCAAAAATGAAAATGGAATATAGGGATATAAGGATGTATATTCATGTTCTTGAGGCGTTGCGTAAATATGAAATATAACTCAAATTTGTCGGGTATTTAGGAACTGTTCATAAAGAACTCATCCACTATATCAGTTTGTTTCGATACTGAGATTCTACGATAGAGGTCATTACGCCGCTTCCACTGATCATGAAATAGATTGCAAGTTGCGCAGTTGTTACTTCTTCTTCGCCTTCTCCAAGGTAAAGATAAATTCTGTACCAACGCCCTCTGTGCTGACGACATTGATATTCTCATTATGTGACTGGATGATTTCCTTTGTGATGGAAAGCCCTAATCCAGTCCCTTTTTTATCTTTGCCGCGGGAGAGATCTGTCTTATAGAAACGGTCCCAGATAAGGCGGAGGCTGTCTTTTGGAATGCCGATGCCGTTGTCTTTGACAGATACCATCAGTTTGCTGGACTTTTCAACCGTCTCGATTTTAATGGAAGAGTTCTTGTGGCTGAACTTGATGGCGTTATCCACGAGATTGTAGAGTACCTGCTGAATTTTGACCATATCTGCATTGACATACATTTCATCGCCGGTGAGGACAAGTTCAATGGAAATCATGCGCTGACGGCAGGTTCCCTCAAAGGACATTGCCGTATTTTTGATGACTTGATTCAGGTCAAAGGTGCTCTTGTCGAGGATCATACCCTTGGCTGTCAGGTTGTTGAGTGTGAGCAGGGAATTGGTCAGCTTTGTCAGGCGGTCGGTCTCGTTCAGTACTACACCGATATATTTTTCATGCAGTTCAGGCGGGATTGTACCGTCGAGCATCGCTTCGAGATAGCCGCGCATGGAGGTGAGAGGAGAGCGGAAATCGTGGGAAATATTTGCCACAAGCCGTTTCTGGTTGTCCTCGCTCTTGGCGACTTCGCTTGCCATATAAGCCAGCGAGGCGGCAAGATACCCGATCTCGTCCTCGCTGTCTAACTGAAATTCATACCTGAAATTTCCGATAGCATACTGTTCTGTCGCATGGGTGATCTTGCGCAGCGGCAGATAGACCATCTCTGTAAAGAAAAGCAGGATGATGAGTGACAACAGAAATAGAATGACCAGCGTGATAAAGGATATATTTAGGAGGGAGTTGCACGAAGCCTGCAAATCGTGGAGTGAGGTATGAATGACAACATAGCCTTTGACCTTGTATTTGGAGGTGATAGGGGCAAATGCAGAGAGCATCTCATCGTCAAACATGCCAAAAAAATTTCCGGTGGTATAAAAGGAGTTTCCGGTGATTGTTGGGCTGAAATTAGGAATTGTGACAGGGTTCTCGATATCAAGCGGTGAACTGGAATCCAGCACAATCAGCCCCGATGGATTGACAATCCAGATCGAGGCATCTAGGAAGGTGCCGATTGCCTCAATCTGGCGCCAAACAGATTCCAATGTAATTTCATTGTTGTACAAATCCGCTGCGTAGGAGTCAGAGATCAGTAACGCTTCTTTATATAATGAGTCGGCGCGCTCACGCTTCATGTGCTCCAGCGTCATGCTGGAGGTGAAGGTTGCTACGACAATAAAACCAAAAAATGCAAAGATAAAATAAGCCAGTACAAATTTAAGATATAATGTTCGCTTCAATAAATGCTCAGTCCTTCACTTCGAATTTGTAACCAACGCCCCAGATGGTTGCAATGCGCCATGTTTCATGGTCCTTGATCTTCTCGCGGAGCCGCTTGATATGCACATCGACAGTGCGCGTATCCCCGATATATTCATAACCCCAGATCTGGTCGAGGAGCTGCTCGCGGGTGTATACATGATTGGGTGATGCGGCAAGAAAGTACAAAAGTTCGAGCTCTTTTGGCGGCATCTCCACGGTTTTGCTGTTATAGATGACAGAATAGTTTGTGAGGTTGATGGTGAGGTTGGGGTAGGATACTTGCTTGGCATCGGAGACCGGTTCGGCAGGAACAGCAGTCTTATAACGACGGAGTACTGCTTTGACACGCGCGATCAGCTCTTTGGTGTCAAAGGGTTTTTCCAGATAGTCGTCGGCGCCAAGTTCCAGCCCGAGTACTTTGTCAAAGACCTCGCCCTTTGCGGACAGCATGATGATCGGCGTCTGTGACTTCTGGCGAACTTCGCGGCACACTTGGTATCCGTCAATGCCCGGGAGCATCAAATCTAACAGGATTAAATCCGGCGCAAAGACGCTGATTTCCCGCAGGGCGGACTCACCGTCATAGACAATTTTGGTCTCAAAACACTCTTTGGTCATATAGAGGGAAATAAGTTCTGCGATGTTTTCATCATCATCAACTATCAGTATTTTTTGCTTGTTTGCCATGTTTTTGCCTTTCTTTTTTGTCTTATAATTAAAATAATTATTTAAATTCTGCAATCGTTACGCCGGAGTCACCCTCGCCGTATTCTCCTAAATGAAAGGATTTTACGTAGGAGATGCGCTTGAGATACTGTTGGACTGCCTGCCGCAGCGCCCCAGTTCCCTTGCCGTGTACGATGCGGACGCTGGGGGCATGGGATAGATAGGCGTCATCGAGATATTTGTCAAGTTCGGACAAGGCTTCATCCACTGTCCTTCCGAGCAGATTGATCTCTGTGGAAAGGGTGGCAGCCTTGGACATGCCGATGTTTCCGCTGCCTGTGCGTTTCGAACTGCCTGCGCTGCCAAGACTTTTTTTGTAAGATGTATTACCGGACAGGGCGTCTTCATTAATGAGCACAAGATCCTTGATATTCACCTTGGAGCGGATAATGCCGCACTGTACAAAGAGATCACCCTTTGCGTCGGGTTTGGACGAGATTGTACCTTTTAATCCCATAGACACCACCTTTACCATATCGCCGGGTTTGATCTGGTTTGGCTTTAAGAGCTTATGGGTTGGCTTTTCCTGTGTGGCAGTAAGCTTTGTATTTTTCTCCGTAATTTTGTCACGCACTTTGGTGCGGGTTTTTTCCAAATCTTGAATAGAAGTCTTATTGACGTTTACTTTCTGGAAATCTCGAATGGCTTCGTCGGCGATATCCTTGGCATCCTGTAGAATCTTGCGCGCTTCCTCGTTTGCCTCGCGCAGAATTTTGTCCTTCTGCGCATCAATGCGCTCCTGTTTCTGTTCCAGCTTTTTTTTTAGGGATTCGATCTCTGCCTTGTAGCGCTGAATCTCATTTCGTTCATGTTCGATGGTGCGCCTGCTGGTTTCAAGATCGGTCAGAAGATCCTCAAAGCTCTCTTCCTCCTCGCTGATGTGTTCTCTGGCGGACGCGATAATCTCATCGGAGAGACCGAGCTTTGACGAGATGGCAAAGGCATTGCTCTTGCCGGGAATGCCGATCAGCAGACGATAAGTGGGGCGCAGCGTCTCTACATCAAACTCGCAGCAGGCATTTTCCACGTAGGAGGTCGTGAGTGCAAAAACCTTGAGTTCACTGTAGTGTGTGGTTGCCATTGTGCGGATGCCCTTGTCATGCAGATGCTTTAGGATGGCAATGGCGAGGGCAGCACCCTCCGTAGGGTCTGTACCAGCGCCAAGCTCGTCAAAGATACACAGCGCGTTTTCGTCCGCGTTTTTCAGGATAGAAATTGTGTTTGTCATATGGGCAGAAAAAGTTGAGAGATTCTGCTCAATGCTCTGTTCATCCCCAATGTCTGCATATACTTCTGTGAATACACCCAGTTCAGAACGGTCAAGTGCAGGTATATGAAGTCCCGACTGTCCCATCAGCGTGAAAAGTCCGACGGTCTTTAAGGATACTGTTTTACCGCCTGTGTTGGGACCGGTGACGACAAGGAGGTCAAACTCTTTTCCGAGATGAATATCAATGGGCACAACTTTTTTCTTGTCTAATAACGGATGACGTCCCTTACGGATATTGATATAACGGTCGTTATTAAATAACGGTCTTGATGCATTCATGTCCACGGCAAGCCCCGCTTTGGCAAAGATAAAGTCCAGTTTTGTCAAAAGGCGGAAATTGCTGGATAGTTCTTTGGTGTGTTCTCCGGCAAGGGCGCTTAGTTCTGCCAGAATACGCTCGATTTCATCCTTTTCTTTCATGGCAAGTTCTTTTAGCTGGTTATTTAGATTCACAATAACAGCAGGTTCTATAAAAAGTGTTGACCCTGTGGAGGATTGGTCATGTATCATACCGGGAACATTTCCCTTATGCTCGGATTTGACAGGAATACAATAACGATTGTTACGCATTGTGATCACAGCATCCTGAAGGTAGGTCCGGTAACTGCCATTGACCATATTTGTAAGCTGGCTGTGTATTTTTTCATTGGTGAGGTGGATGCTGCGCCGGATATGCTTGAGCGCAGCGCTGGCGTCATCGGCGATTTCTTCCTCAGAAATGATACAGCGGTTAATCTCGTTTTGAAGTGGGGTGAGCGGCTCTAAGTTCGCAAAGTATGGTTGTAAACTGTCCGCAATTTCCTCGTCATGGTCGGAGCGCGCAAAGGTTTTTGCTCTTGTGGCGCAGGCGAGTGATGCCGATATTTTCATCAGCTCGACCGCAGAGAGCGCACTGCCGATTTCCAGTGATTTGATGCTGAAGCTGATGTCCTTGTTTCCGCTAAAATGTATCCGCCCGCCTTTGACTAGGCGAGTAAAGGCATCGGCAGTCTGCTGCTGTGCCTCTTCGATCTCGGTGATGTCGGTCATGGGAGTGAGCTTCTGGCATCGCTCTTTGCCAGGGGCAGAACTTGCCTTTTCCACTAAAAGGTTGATGATTTTATGATATTCAAGAATCCGTAATGCTTTGTCATTCATGATATTCATTCTCCATATTTTTGTACGGTTTGCATAGCCTTGTCTGAATCGTATAAAGTATATCATATTTGACTGTATTACGTAAAGCGGAGGTTGAAATAAATTCAGAAAAAGCATTGACCAAGGTAATAGTATCAGATATACTAATGAAGATGCAGCCCATTGGAGCTGCGTTTTTAGGCAGGGATCCTCGAAGAAATGTTATATGTGTGTTTTTTGAATAGTCTTTAATTAAAAGTATAGGTAAGTAGATGTTTATTATAAATAGGAAGGCATAGAGCGGAATGAACAACGAAAGGAACGAGGAAATGCTGCATGAGGCAGCGAGTGACTTTGAATTTTTGCAGGAAAAGATCAAAGAGCGCCCAATCAATAAAAAAAAGCTGTTAAAGCGGACGATCATCACTGCTTCCATGGCTGTGCTTTTTGGACTGCTGGCGTGTCTGTCATTTTTGTTATTGGAGCCGGTGCTCAATAATTGGCTGTATCCCGAGGAGGAGCCAGAGATTGTGACATTCCCACAGGAAAAGAATGAGATGCGCCCAGAAGATATGCTCACCGAGGGCACGACCACGGGTCATGAGGCGTACAATGAGACAGAGGAAAGCAGCATTTCGCAGGAGAATGAGACGGCGGCTGCACAGAATACAGAGACTGTGTCAGAAAATAGTACGGAAAACGCAGCAGCGGTGGAAACAGAAATAAAAAGTTCAGAGCAGCCACAGACAGAGGAGCATGCAGGAGAAATGGAAACAGCGCCTGTCGCGCCATTGGAACCGTATCAGACGCAGTATGAGGAGCTCTATAAAGTCTATCGGGAAATTGCGTCGAGTATGGTGACGGTCACAGCGGTACACGCCGATGTGGATTGGTTCAATAATACAGACCAGAGTGAGGGAACGACAGCGGGCGTGATTATTGCCAATAATAACAGGGAACTCTTGATTTTAAGCCGCAAGTCGTCGCTGGATCATGCACAGTCTATCCGCGTCAGCTTTTGCGATGGCGTGGAGGCAGATGCGGTGATCAAGCAGTATGATGAAAATACAGATTTGGCAGTTCTGGCGGTAGACTTAAAGTATATAGCAAGCGATACGCTTTCTTCTGTGACAGTTGCCACACTGGGAAGTTCTATCCTATCGGGGATTGCAGGAACTCCCGTTATTGCAGTAGGGAATTTGTTTGGCTATAAAGATACCGTGTGTTATGGAATGATAACGTCGAAAAACAATGTGGTAACAATGGCAGACAGCGAGTATAAATTAATGACAACTGATATCTATGCGGGAACGAATCCTAGCGGGATTCTTGTGGATATGAATCGAGAGGTAATTGGGATTATTGATAACAGTCATAATCATGAAGACACGAAGAATCTGCTCTCCGCAGTGGGGATCACGGAGCTAAAAGGGTTGATCACAAAGCTCTCAAATGGTGAGGATATTCCGTATATTGGTATCTATGTGCAGGATATCTCCGAGCAGATGGGCAGAGAGCTGGGGATTTTGCCGGGAGTGTATATCGTAGATATTGACATGGATTCTCCGGCAATGTTAAAGGGTATCCAGAAGGGGGACATTCTGGTTCGGGCTGGCACACAGCAGATCAATAGTGCGGCAGATTACATGAATGTACTTCGGAATGTCCATGTGGAAAACAGTATCGATATCGTCGTGCGGCGGGCAAGCGTTAACGCATATGAAGAAATGCATTTTATGATACAGCCAGTCAAACAGAATGAGGGATAAACGAAGAATATTAAAATACAATATAATAGGAAAGGATTCAGATAAAATGAAGTATATTAACG
>CAMWJQ010000150.1 GCA_947174615.1 uncultured Lachnospiraceae bacterium | reverse complement strand
TTTTTTTCAAGCAGAAGACGGCATACGAGATCTCGTACGGTCTCGTGGGCTCGGACATGTGTATATCAGACAGGTTTTCCATCTCTGCCATAGCGCTGCTGATCTCTTCGCTGACAGATGCCATAGAGCTGATAGAGTCATTAATCTGCGCGATGTGCCGTTTGCTCTCGTCATTCAGCTCCCACACATTTGTGATTTTGTCTGCCATTGATTTGAGAGACTGAATCGTGGTGTCAGAGCTCTGGACACTCTTTTTGGAAGCGTGGCGCATGTTTTCCACAAAGGTGCCCATGTCTTTTGTCAGTTTCTGGGTCTCCTCTGCAAGTTCGCGAATTTCGCCGGCAACGACTGCAAATCCTTTTCCCGCTTCGCCAGCTCTCGCTGCTTCGACAGAGGCGTTCAGGGCGAGCAGATTTGTCTGGAGGGAAATTGTATCAATGCCAGACAAGATAGAACTAATATGATTGATAAGGCTTATAAGTTCATCCATATCCGTCTGCATCTCGCCCGCAGCAGCGATCGTCTGTGAGGAAAAGTCCTTGATGGTGGTTAATTCGTTTTGCCCTTCCTCAATTTTTTTGTAAACCTGATCTGTCTTCTCTGAAATGTTGATAATGGTATTAGTCAGTTCCTCCTGAGGATTGTTGGTGCTTCCAGAGGTTGATCCAAATATGGTATCTGCGGCGTTTGCAATTTTTTTAGAGATGTCAACAATTTTTTTCGTCTGATGCTGCATTGTCAGATCGAGAGAGCTAATCTGCATGACAGCATTGATATTTTTGTCAAAGACCTCGGCAAACCGTTTTCTGCCATCAGCTAATCGGTCATACATAACACCTAACTCTGGTTCGCTGGAATAGTCAGCACGTTTCAGTTCTGAAACAGCTTTCATAAGTATTGTTTTTCTTTTTCTGGTTATCATTTATGAATCTCCGTTTCCTTTTAGATTGTAATTAATTTAAGCTAATTACCTGATACTTATATCTTACGTGATTTTTCTTTTTTTTCAAGTCTTTTCTTCATGAAAATAAGAAAAGACTTGAAAAAAAGAAAATAAAATTACAGAATATAGGACTTTTGGTAAAATAATCCACGCAGATTGTCAAAAAGGAATTTAAGAAGTATAATAAAAATGATTTGTATGATTTTATAATTATAGAGGAAAGAGGGGAAGAGATGGACAATACACAAAGCTGTAGTACGCTGTGGTACGACAAACCTGCATCGGACTGGAATGAGGCGCTTCCGCTTGGGAATGGCAGGATTGGCGGCATGGTGTTTGGCGGTATCGGCTGTGAGCGGATTCAGGTTAATGAGGAGAGCGTGTGGTATGGCGGTCCAATGGACCGGAATAATCCCAGTGCGAGGGAAAAGCTTCCATTGATACGAGAGTTGATCAAGGCTGGGAAAATTCATGAGGCGGAACGTCTCTGCAAACAGGCGCTCAGTGGTACACCATTTGGAATGCGTATTTATCAGACACTCGGGGATCTTATGATCGACTATGATTTAGGAGAGGATGTCACTGTTCGGGATGTACTTGACTATAAAAGGGAGTTGAATGTGGAGAGGGCGGTTTCGCGCACGCATTTTTTGTTCAAAAATACTGCATATGACCGTGAAGTCTTTATGTCGGCGCCAGATGATGTATGTGTGATGCATCTGACTGCCAGCGGCGGAGAGAGAATGAATCTCCAGATTATGCAGTCAAGGCATCATATGTATGAGTACTCGGAGGCGGTGTCAGGTGACAGCATCATGCTTGGCGGCAATCTGGGGCGTGATGGGCTGGATTATGCTATGATGTGTAAGGCGGTTAGTTTTGACGGAAAAATTGAAGTGATCGGTGAGAGTATCATGGTTTATGATGCCAGAGAGGTCTTATTGTATTGGAGTGCAGCGACAACCTTTCGCGTGCAGGTGGAGGAAGGGACACAGGACAATAGCCTGACAAGAAAGGAGGCGCTGCGGAGGGTTCTTTTGGAGAAGCTGGAAAAGGCGTCATCTGAGCGCTATGAGACGCTTCTGGAGCGCCATATTGCAGATTACAGGTCATACTATAATAGAATGTCTCTGACGTTAGAGTCTGATTGTAAGCCGGAGCAGAAATCCACAGACCAATGTCTGGAAGAGATTGCCAAAGGAATTACAAATACAAATTTAGAACAGTTGTATTTTAATTTTGGCAGATATTTGTTGATCAGCAGCAGCCGTCCGGGGACGCTTCCCGCTACTTTGCAAGGGCTGTGGAATAAGGACATGGAGGCGCCGTGGGATGCCAAGTTTACGATCAATATCAATACAGAGATGAATTACTGGCTGGCGGAGACCTGCGATCTGGGTGACTGCCATCTGCCCCTTTTTGATCTGCTGGAAAGGATGCTTCCAAACGGCAGAAGAACAGCTGAGGTTATGTATGGCTGCCGTGGTTTTGTGGCACACCACAATACGGATCTCTGGGGAGACACCGCGCCGCAGGATTTATGGATTCCCGGCAGTTTCTGGGTCATGGGCGGTGCGTGGCTCTGTACACATATTTGGACGCATTATGAGTATACGGGCGACACGGAATTTCTGCGCAGGATGTTTCCAGTGATGCGGGAGGCGGCACAGTTTTTTCTTGATTTCTGCATTGAGCATGAGATTGACGGCGTAACGTATCTTTGTACTTGTCCCAGCGTGTCTCCGGAAAATACGTTTATATTGCCAAACGGTGAGCAGGGAGCAAATTCTATTGGCGTGACAATGGACAATCAGATTTTGCGGGATTTGTTTACGCAGTGCAATCAGGCAGCGCAGATTTTAGGTGTGACCGATGCGCTTGACAGACAGATTGCCGACGCCTGCGGACGGCTGATTCCCACGCGCATAGGGCGTGACGGCAGGATTCTTGAGTGGTGTGAGGAGTATGAGGAGAAGGAGCCGGGGCACAGGCATATTTCGCACCTGTACGGACTGCATCCGTCAGCCCAGATCACAAAGGACGGTACACCAGAGCTTGCGGCGGCGGCAGAATGCACGCTGCAAAAGCGTCTGGAGGGCGGCGGCGGGCATACGGGCTGGAGCCGTGCATGGATTATGAACCATTACGCAAAACTTTGGGATGGTGAGAAAGCACACGAGAATCTGCGCCAGCTTATGATAAAATCCACACTGCCGAATTTGTTTGACAATCATCCGCCTTTTCAGATTGACGGTAATTTTGGAGCCGCGGCGGCGATGATTGAAATGCTCGTACAGAGTAATGCGGACAGAGTGGTATTGCTGCCGGCGCTTCCGAAAGTTTGGCGGAGCGGCAGACTCACAGGGGTTCGCGTATGCGGGAACGCGCGCATGAATATTGCGTGGAGGGATGGCAGGCTGGAAACAGCGCAGGTTTGCAGCGGATGTGATACACGGCGAAGGTTTGTCTACCGGGATGCCTGTGTGGAAATGCATCTGGTAAAAGGCTGCTGGACAGAGATTGTATTGGAGGAATCATTATGAAATTCAGCTTTAAGGAGGACGCAAAACGGATTGTCGTCATCTGTATTGCGTCTGTGATCATGGCGTTAAATATCAAAACATTTGTTCGGACAGGCGGTCTGTATCCGGGCGGCGCTACAGGGTTGACACTGCTGATCCAGCGGATTGTCGAACTTTTTTTCGGTTTTGAGCTTCCGTATACGGTGATCAATATCTTGTTGAATCTGGTGCCAATCTATATTGGTTTTCGTTTTATTGGCAAAAAGTTTACATTGTATTCGTGTCTTTGTATCATGCTGACGAATATATTGACAGACATGCTGCCATCTCAAGCCATTGTCTATGACACCCTGTTAATCAGTGTCTTTGGCGGTATGATCAACGGTTTTGCCATCAGCATGTGCCTGATGATGAACGCGACGACAGGGGGAACGGATTTTATCAGCATCTTTTTGTCAGAAAAGACGGGCATGGATTCGTTTAATATCATTCTTGGCTTTAACGCTGTGCTGCTGGTGGTGGCTGGACTGCTGTTTGGATGGGAAAAGGCGCTGTACTCCATTATTTTCCAGTACGCATCGACACAGGTTCTGCGCACATTATTCAAACAATACCGCCAGCATACTCTCTTAGTGGTGACAAACCATGCAAGGCGGGTCTATGAAGTCATTGCCAAGGACAGCAACCACGGCGCCACAATCATTGAGGCGGAGGGGTCCTATGAGCATCAGGAGCGCAAGATTGTGTATTCTGTCGTATCGCGGGCAGAATGCAAAGAGATTATCCGGGGAATCAAGGAGGTTGACCCAAAGGCATTTGTCAATGTGATCAATACCCAGCAGATCTCGGGACGATTTTACCAGAGACCTTATGAATAATTGCATCCTGAGTTAGACGTCCGCAGAAGCGGGCAGATGCAAATGGAAAATTTTTACAATGGCAGGAATTTGAGGGGAAATGGTGTGCAATTTATATCAAAAAAGGAGAATTAACATGGAAGATTTTAAATTTTCAACATTGGTGTACAAAAGACCAGATTGTGAGGATATGGCAGCGTTTGCGTCGAATATGAAGGAGCGCATAGAGCGTGCAGGCAGCTTTATGGAAGTGAAGGAAGCGCTGCTTGCGTATGATGAGCGGCAGAAAGATTTCTACACAGATACGTCCATCTTACATATCAGGCATACGCTGGATACTACAGATACTTTTTATGAACAGGAAAACGACTATTTTGAGAGCGCATATCCGACAATCATACCGCAGCTTCTGGCTGTGGACGAGGCATTGATGAACAGCCCATATCGCGCGGAGCTTGAGAAGGAGTACGGAAAGCAGTTTTTTGCAAGGAAGGAGCTTGAGAAAAAAGCGTTTTGCGAGGCGAATATCCCACTGATGCAGCAGGAGGCGAAGCTGTGCAGTGAATATGAAAAGCTGATGGCGACAGCGAAGATTCCCTTTGATGGAAAGACATTGAATCTTTATGGCATACAGAAGTATTTTGAACATGAGGACAGAGAGGTGCGCAGAGGGGCAGTCCATGCGTATTCAGCATTTTTTCACAAGAATGAGCAGCGTCTCGAAGAAATCTGGGATGAACTTATCAAGATTCGAAATGAGATGGGGCGCAATCTTGGGTTTGAGAACTATATTCCGCTGGGCTATATGAAGCAGGGGCGCACAGACTATGGGCAGAAGGAGGTGGAGTCGTTCCGTGACCAGGTCCGCACGGTGATTGTGCCAATCTGCCAAAAATTGTATGAAGCACAGGCAAAGCGTCTTGGCGTCGCAGATTTTTCATTTTATGATGAAAAGCGTATTTTCCCGGACGGCAATGCGGTTCCGGCGGGCGATGATGACTTTATGGTCAATGAGGCGGCAAAAATGTATCATGAGATGAGTCCTGAGACCGGAGAATTTATAGACTTTATGATCGGGCATGAGCTGATGGATTTAAAGAATAAGCCAGGCAAAGCTTCGACAGGTTATATGACAGATTTGCAGCGCTATCTGGCGCCGTATGTGTTCTCGTGTTTTAACCAGACTATTGGGGATATGCAGGTGCTGACACATGAGCTGGGACATGCTTTTGCGGGCTACATGGCGATGCGCAGCCAGCCGATTTCAGATTATTACTCAGAGTCAACGGATATCGCGGAGATTCATTCCATGTCGATGGAGCAGTTTTCATATCCTTATGCGGAGCGCTTTTTTGGAGAGCAGGCAGATAAATTCCGCTTTGCCCATCTGCAGGAGTCTGTGACGTTTGTGCCGTTTGGCGTGGCAGTCGATGAGTTTCAGCATATCTGCTATGCGAATCCCAAGCTGTCGCCAAAGGAGAGGACTCTTGAGTGGAAGAAGTTAGAGCAGAAGTATATGCCTTGGCGTGCCTATGAGCCTGATGATTTCTTTGACAGAGGCGGTTACTGGTACCACAAGATTCATATTTATCTGTATCCAATGTACTATATCAACTATACGCTCACAACAATGGGTGCAATGGAGTTCAAGAAGAAGGAGAAGGAGGACCACGAGCAGGCGTGGGCGGATTATCTCAATCTCTGCAAATGCGGCGGCAGTATGAGTTATCTGGAGACTCTGCGGTATGCCAACGTTGCCAATCCCTTTGAGCAGGGCAGTGTGGCGTGCGCAATGCGCGTGGCGCGTGACGAGCTGATGAGCAGTCAGTTTATGCAGTAATCTTATTATGTAAAAAGAAAGAGCAGCCTTTTTGACAGGATTTGGCTGCTCTTTTATATATTCGAATAAATTCTTTATCTAAAATAGGATCTCAATCACGCTGGCGCCCTGGTCCGGGGTGACGATGGAATCATTGCCTTCTATGGTCAGGAAGCCGTTCTTTGCCTCCGCAGCGCGCATATTGATCATGCGGATGGAGTAAGGCTTCGTGCTGTCTGCAGTCACAAGAATAGTGTGCCCCTGTCTCTTGATGGAAGCAGAGAGTTCAACGGTATTGTTCATGCCGTACACTTCCGCGTCAATCTTTACACCGTCATGAACAGCGTAGACACGCAGTTCACAGCCGTCGGCATAGTCGTAGTCTGGTCTGTCCTCATGGGCGCCGACAGCCACGACAGAATTTTCACGCACTATCAAGGGGATGCTCAGATAGCTGTGTTGTTCTTCAACCCACGTGCCGCCTTTGTATTCTTTCCCGGTAAAAAAGTTTGTCCAGACGCCCTGCGGCAGATAGTATTCCGCACGGCTCTCATCGTTGAAGATCGGTGCGACGAGCAGGCTGTCTCCGAGCATATACTGTTTGTCAAGATAGTGGCAGGTTTTGTCCTTCGTAAATTCGAGGACCATACTGCGCATACTTGGAATGCCTTCTGTGGAAGCCGTGATGGCAGTTTGATAGATATATGGCATCAGTTTTGCCTTCAGGCGGGTAAAGAAGCGGACCACGTCAACTGCCTCCTCATCATAAACCCAAGGCACGCGGTAAGACTGGCTTCCGTGGAGCCTGCTATGTGAGGAGAGGAGACCAAATGCGACCCAGCGCTTGTAGACATCTGCTGTGGAGGTTTGCTCAAAACCGCCAATATCATGAGCCCAGAAGCCAAAGCCGGACATGCATAGTGACAGACCGCCGCGCAGGCTCTCCTCCATAGACTCATAGTCCGACCAGCAGTCGCCGCCCCAGTGGACAGGGAATTTCTGACCGCCGACGGTGGCAGAGCGGGCAAAGAGCACTGCCTGTCCCTTTCCGCGCCTTCTCTCAAGCAGTTCATACACACATTTATTATAGAGATACGTATAGTAGTTATGCATTTTTTGGGGATCAGATCGGTCATAGTAGAGCGCATCGGTAGGGATTCTTTCGCCAAAGTCCGTCTTAAAGCAGTCTACCCCCATATCAAGAAGAACCTCAAGCTTATCCTGATACCATTTCCATGCTGCGGGATTTGTAAAGTCCACAATTGCCATCCCCGGCTGCCACATATCCCACTGCCATACCTGACCGTTTGGGCGCTTGATAAAATATCCTTTTTCCATGCCTTCTTGAAAAAGGACAGACTCTTGTCCAATATAGGAGTTAATCCATACACAAATGTTTAGTCCTTTGTCTTTAATACGCCGTAACATGCCCACAGGGTCGGGGAAAACGCGGCTGTCCCACAAGAAGTCGCTCCAGTGAAATTCTTTCATCCAAAAACAGTCAAAATGGAAGGTTCTAAGAGGAATCCCCCGCTCTAACATACCGTCAACAAAGCTCATGACGGTCTCTTCGTCATAGTTGGTTGTAAAGGATGTAGAAAGCCACAGACCGAAGGTCCACGGTGCAGGAAGCCCCGGTTTTCCAGTGAGATCGGTGTAGCGTCTCAGAACTTCTTTGAGTTCGGGTCCATTGATGAGGAAGTAGTCAAGATACGTTCCCTCTACAGAAAATTCTGCTTTGGTGACCATCTCTGTGCCAATTTCAAACTCAACATTTTCTGGATGATTGACAAAGACGCCATAGCCTTTGCTTGAGACATAAAAAGGAATATTTTTATAACATTGCTCCGTGCTTGTCCCTCCGTCAGCATTCCAGATTTTGACGCTCTGACCGTTTTTGACAAATGGGGTAAAGCGCTCGCCGAGACCATAGAGTTTCTCATCTACGCCGATGCCGAGCTGCTGGCGCATATAGGTGTCGCGGTAGTCGCCTCTGTCGTAGGCAAGCCCTTTCCAGTCTGTTTTCATCAGGGCAAGGTCTTTTGCTTTGGATTCCGTGATAAGCTTCCCATTTCTGGTGTATCGCATATACCATTGTTTTTTGCCGATTTCAAGCGCGAGAGAACCGCTGTAAATGATGATGCGCTCGTCGTTTTCATCTACTTTGAGCGGTTTGGCATCCGCGTTGAGTTCAAAGGCAGGATACGCGTTTACCGCGCCGAGATGATGATAGATCTGCACACGGATGACCTCATCCATGGGGGCAGTGATGATCAGCGTCAGGTTGATGCCGCCGAGCGTATCGCCCCTGTGATGAATGCGTATCGTCGGTGCGCAGATGGTCACTTTGTCTGTCTCTGTTTTGGTGAAATATGCCTGCTGTGGCGCAAAGCATTCACAGCCCTCCTGCTGAAGCCAGCAGCCATTACTGAATTTCATGTTTACCTCTTTTCTGCGCCGGTTTCGTTTTATGAATATGATTTTTTGCAGTGGTTTTGTAAAAGCGTGCTGCACCCGGCGCTGTGCAAGCGTGTCTATATGTATCATAT